>NZ_JBSHCR010000057.1:0-26992 GCF_053615895.1 Isoptericola sp. NPDC055881 | reverse complement strand
CCCCGCGGACGCAACGCGCGTGCTGACGTGCTCCTCAAACCCGAGGTTTGAGGAGCAAGTCAGCACGCTCGTCGCCGGGCTGGGCACCACGTCGCACGGTGCGTGCGTCAGGCGGCCGCTCGTTCGGCGGCCTCGACCGCGTTCCGGAACAGCATGGCGATCGTCGTCGGGCCGACGCCGCCGACGCGCGGCGTGATCGCCCCGGCGACCTCTGCGCACGACTCGTCCACGTCCGGCAGCAGCCGGCGACCCTCGTAGCGGACGCCACCGCCGACGACGGTCACTCCCGGCGAGAGGTGCTCGGGCTGCAGGATGCCCGGGACGCCGGCGGCCGCGATGACGATCTCCGCGCGCCGCGTGTACTCGGGCCAGTCCGGGACGCCCGTGTGCACGACCGTGACCGCGGCGTTCGCCGTCGGGCGCTTCTGCGAGAGCAGCAGCGCCAGCGGACGGCCGAGCGTCGTCCCGCGCCCGAGGATGCACACCTCGCGCCCCGCGACCGGGATCTCGTAGTGCGCGAGCAGGGCCTCGATGCCGGCCGGCGTGGCCGGCACGGGTCCTGGCATGCCCAGCGCGAGCCGGCCCATGTTCACGGGGTGCAGGCCGTCGACGTCCTTGTCCGGGTCCAGCGCGAGCATGGCCGCGTCGAAGTCGATCTGCGGCGGCGCGGGATTCTGGATGAGGACCGAGTCGACGTCGTCGGCGTCGTTCATCTCCCGCACCGCCGCGAGGACGTCCGCCTGGGTGGCGTCCTGCGGCAGGTGGATGTGCGGGGAGGTGAACCCGAGCTCGGTCGCCTTGTCCATCTTCATCCGGATGTAGCCGGCGCTCGCCGAGTCGTCCCCGACGAGGATCGTGCCCAGGCCGGGCCGGTGCCCGGCGGCGACGAGCGCGTCGATCCGCGGCCCGAGGTCCTCGAAGACGGCCTCGGCGACCGGCTTGCCCGGCAGCAGCCGCGCGGTCACTGGGACAGCCCGGGATAGAGCGGGAAGTCGGCCGTGAGCTTCGCGACGCGTGCGGCGAGGGCGTCGACGTCGGCGGAGGCGCCGTCGCGCAGGGCGACGGCGATGATGTCCGCGACCTCGGTGAACTCGGCGTCGCCGAACCCGCGGGTGGCGAGCGCGGGGGTGCCGATCCGCAGGCCGGAGGTCACGCGCGGCGGGCGCGGGTCGAACGGCACGGCGTTCCGGTTCACGGTGATGCCCGCGTCGTGCAGGAGGTCCTCCGCCTGCTGGCCGTCGAGCGACGAGTGCCGCAGGTCCACCAGCACCAGGTGCACGTCCGTGCCGCCGGTGAGGACGGAGACGCCCTGCTCCGCGACGTCCGCCTGGGACAGACGCTCGGCGATGATCCGCGCGCCGCGCAGCGTGCGCTCCTGGCGGTCCTTGAAGGCGTCCGTGCCCGCGACCTTGAACGCCACGGCCTTGGCCGCGATCACGTGCATGAGCGGGCCGCCCTGCTGGCCCGGGAACACGGCCGAGTTGATCTTCTTGGCGTGCTCCTCCTTGCTCAGGATGAAGCCGGAGCGGGGGCCGCCGATGGTCTTGTGCACCGTGGAGCTGACGACGTCGGCGTGGGGCACGGGGCTGGGGTGCAGCCCGGCGGCCACCAGGCCGGCGAAGTGCGCCATGTCCACCCACAGCTTGGCGCCGACCTCGTCCGCGACCTCGCGGAACGCGGCGAAGTCGAGCTGGCGCGGGTACGCGGACCAGCCGGCGATGATGACGTCCGGGCGGTGCTCGAGGGCACGCTTGCGCACCTCGTCCATCTCGATGCGGTACGACTGCGGGTCCACGCCGTAGGCGCCGACGTCGTACAGCTTGCCGGAGAAGTTGATCTTCATGCCGTGCGTGAGGTGGCCGCCGTGCGCCAGCTCCAGGCCGAGGATCTTGTCGCCGGCGTTGATGAGGGCGTGCAGCACGGCCGCGTTGGCCTGTGCGCCGGAGTGCGGCTGCACGTTGGCGGCCTCGGCGCCGAACAGGTCCTTGGCGCGGGCGATCGCGAGGTTCTCCGCGATGTCGACCTGCTCGCAGCCGCCGTAGTAGCGGCGGCCGGGGTAGCCCTCGGCGTACTTGTTCGTCAGGACGGAGCCCTGCGCCTGCAGCACGGCACGCGGGACGAAGTTCTCGCTGGCGATCATCTCGAGGGTGTCGCGCTGGCGGGCCAGCTCCCCGTCGAGGACGGCCGCGATCTCCGGGTCGAGCTCGGCCAGGGGCGCGTTGAACGTGGGGTCGGGAGTGCTCATCAGGCGTTCTCCTGCTGTGTCGGACGGCGGTCGGACGGGCCTGGCTCCCTGTCAGGGTGCCGGACCATCATGTCAATCGAGCGACCGGGCCCAGGCGAACGACCCGTCGTCTGCACAGCGCGTCGCTCCCCGGTGGTGATCCACCTGTACGCCAGTCGCGACCCTCGCGATCCTAGCCGATCCGATCGGCCCGGTCCCCTGCCGACCGCGAGGGAGTCGGACTCCCGCCGAGGTAGTTCCACCCTCGCCGAGGTAGTCGCGAACTTGCCGAGGTAGTCGGACCCGCGCCGAGGTAGTCCCGAACCTGCCGAGGTAGTCGAGAGCTCGGCGAGGTAGCGCGGGACACCAGGTTCCGCGAACTACCTCGGCACGGTCTGAACTACCTCGGCACTACCCCGGACTACCTCGCCGAGGTCTGAACTACCTCGGCACGGTCTGAACTACCTCGGCGCGGTGTGGACTACCTCGGCGCGGGCCGGGCGGCCGCGGTCCTGTGCCATGTCGGTCCTGTGCCATGTTCATCGTTGCAGACGCGTGACCTGGGCCACTTGACCCCGACGCGCGAGGCGTGCCACATTGGGCGCCGTCGATGGCTCTTCATCGATGTAAACGCACCGGGGCGACGCCGCGCCGGACGCGTCCCGGATCTCCGAGAGGACCCCGTGATGAGGAAGTCACGCCTGATCGCCGGCATCGTCACAGCCGTGGTGGCCGCCGGTACCGTCACCGCCTGCAGCTCCGGCAGCGGGAGCGGCTCCGACGACGACACGCTCACCTTCATGTTCCGTGGTGGCGACGACGAGAAGAAGGCCTACCAGGAGGCCATCGACCGGTTCACCGAGGACACCGGCGTCAAGGTGAAGATGATCGTCACCTCCGCGGACCAGTACGCGCAGAAGCTCCAGGCCGCCGTCGCGGGCAACAAGGTCCCCGACGTGTTCTACATCGAGCAGGCCAGCCTGCAGTCCTACGTCAGCTCCGGCGTCCTCATGGACATCACCGACGAGGTCGCCGACCAGGGCGTGGACCTGGACAACATCTGGCCCTACGGCGTCGACTCCTACCGGTTCGACGGGAAGACCCAGGGCACCCCGGACGGCAAGCTGTACGGCCTGCCCAAGGACATCGGCCCGTTCGCGTTCGGCTACAACGCCGACATGCTGAAGAAGGCCGGCATCGACCGTCCCGACCCGGACAAGCCCCTGACCTGGGACGAGTGGCTCAAGATCTGCCAGGAGCTCACCCAGGACACCGACGGCGACGGCAAGACCGACCAGTGGGGCACCGGCCTCAACGTGCAGTGGAACTCGCAGTCCTTCGTGTGGAGCAACGGCGGCGACTGGACCAACCCCGACCACACCCAGGTCACCGTCGACACCCCCGAGTTCGCCGAGGCGATCCAGTTCATCGCCGACCTCACCACCAAGTACGGCGTCACGCCGAACCCCGAGCAGGCGCAGACCCTCGACACCTACCAGCGCTTCATGGCCGGCGAGATCGGGTTCTTCCCCGTCGGGCCGTGGGACATGAGCGTCTACAACGACCTCGACTTCGAGTACGACCTCATGCCCTGGCCCGTCGGCAAGACCGGCAAGCCGGCGACGTGGGTCGGCTCGCTCGGCATCGGCGTCTCGAACACGACCGACCTGCCCGAGGACGCCGTGAAGCTGGCCACCTACCTGTCCACGGACGAGGCCGCGCAGCAGACGCTGGTCGACGCCAACGTCCAGATCCCGAACCGCATCGACACGGCGAAGACGTGGGCGGCCGAGGCGGACGAGGACGACACGCTCAAGCCCAAGAACCGCCAGGAGTTCCTCGACATCGCCGAGGACTACGGGCGGGAGATGCCGGCGTCGTTCACCTACGGCGCCGAGTGGTACGACGAGCTGTGGGTCGGCATCCAGCCCGTGCTCGACGGCAAGCAGACCGCCGCCGACTACCTCGCCGAGGTGCAGCCGCGCATGCAGGACCTGCTCGACCAGTCGAACACCCAGGCCGAGCAGGCCGCGGCGGCCGGCTCCGCCCCGTGACGACCGCCTCCCGCGCTCGCCGCTGACGCCTGCGCCCCGACGCCCCCCGCGGCGCGGCCGCCCCTCCCGGGACGGCCGCGCCGCCCTCCCCCGCACGTTCCTGGACGAAGGAGTCTGCGATGACGTCCACCGCACTGCCGGCCACGGCCGGCACCCGCCCCGCGGCGCCGGACCCGGCGCCCGCGCCGCCACGACGCGGCGGGTCCTCGCGGCTCCACCGCTCCGAGAAGAGGTGGGCGCTGCTCTTCGTCGCCGCGCCCGTGGTCGGCTACCTGCTCTTCATCCTCTACCCCACCGGCTTCGCGCTGTACGCGTCGCTGACCCGGTGGAACGGCCTCGGCCCGATGACGTTCATCGGGCTCGACAACTACGTGGCCCTGCTGGGCGACGAGCGGTTCCACCAGACGCTGTTCAACACGTTCTTCTACATGATCGGCATCCCGATCGGGCTCGCGCTCTCGCTGGCGCTCGCCGTGATGATGAACCGCAAGCTCTTCGGCCGCGCCGCGTTCCGCGCGATCTACTACGTCCCCGTCATCTCGTCCATCGCCGCGATCGCGATCCTGTGGCAGTGGGCGTACAACGGCGACTTCGGCCTGGTGAACCAGTTCCTCGCGATCTTCGGCATCGACGGCCCGAACTGGCTGGCGGACCCGACCTGGGCCAAGCCCGCGATCATCATGATGGCGGTCTGGAAGGGGCTCGGGTACTCGATGCTGCTGTACCTGGCCGCGATCCAGTCCGTGCCGCGGTCCCTGTACGAGGCGGCCGAGCTCGACGGCGCGGGCGGCTGGCAGAAGTTCCGCTCGATCACGCTGCCGATGGTGCAGCCGGTGACCTTCTTCCTCGTGGTCACGCAGATCATCGGCGGCGCCATGATCTTCATCGAGATCCAGATCATGACGCCCACCGGCGGCCCGGAGTACTCCACGGCGTCGGTCGTCTACCACATCTGGCTCCAGGCGTTCCGGTACCAGCAGATGGGCTACGCCACCGCGATGTCGGTGGTGCTCGGGCTCCTCATCCTCGTCATCACGCTCATCCAGTTCCGGCTGAACCGGCGCAACGCCGGCTTCGTCGTCGACTGAGGCCAGGGAGACACCCATGACCACCACGACGCCCGCCACGACGCCCGACACCACGCCCGCCACGCCCACGACCACGGGGTCGACGTCCGGCACGACCGGCTCGCGCCTCGGCCGCCGGAACCGGTCCCGCCTCACCGACACGATCGTGTGGGTCGTCCTCGCCGCGGGCGCGGTCTTCATGATCGCGCCGCTCGTGTGGATGTTCTCCACGTCGCTGAAGACCAAGCTCGAGGTCTTCGCCCTGCCGCCGGTGTGGATCCCTGAGGTCCCCCAGTGGGACACCTACGTGCGCATGTGGACCGACTCGTACGTGCTCGACGGCATCAAGAACAGCCTGGTCGTGTCGCTCAGCGTCACCGTGATCGGCACGTTCACGTGTTCCCTGGCGGCATTCGCCCTCGCCAAGATGCGCATGCCCTTCAAGAACGCGATCTTCGTCGGCCTGCTCACGGGCATCATGATCCCGTTCCCGACGATCATGATCCCGCAGTTCGTCATGTTCTCGAAGATCGGGTGGGTGGACACGCTGTGGCCGCTCATCGTCCCGGCGATCTTCGGCAACATCGTGATGATCTTCTTCCTGCGCCAGTACCTGTCGAGCGTGCCGGACTCCCTCGTCGAGGCGGCCAAGATCGACGGCGCCTCCTACTGGCAGATCTTCTGGCGCATGATCATGCCGATCATCCGTCCCGCGGTCGCGGCCCAGTTCATCCTCTGGTTCATGGCGGTCTGGAACGACTACCTGGCGCCGATCCTGTACCTGAACACGCCCGAGCGGCAGACGCTGCAGGTGGTCATCGCGAACATGAACGTGGAGTACGCGACGCAGCGCGACTACCCGCTGATCATGGCGGCGTCCGTGGTGGCCGTGCTGCCCATCCTCGTGGTGTTCCTGATCTTCCAGCGGCAGATCATCGAGTCCGTCGCCCTGACCGGGACGAAGGGCTGACATGACCGGCACGACGATTGGCACGACGCCGGGCACGACGCCGGGCACGACGACGGGCACGACGACGGGCACGACGACGGTGACCTCGTCCGAGGACACCCCCGACACGTCGACGTGGGGCGGGCGGCACGTGCACGACCCCACCGCGGTGCGCGACGACGACGGCACCTACTGGCTGTTCTCCACCGACGCCCGGTCGGACGGCCCCGTGCGCGGCGGCGTGCAGGTGCGGCGCTCCGCCGACCTCGTGACGTGGGAGCTGCACGGGTGGGCGCTGCCCGGCGTGCCGGGCCCGGCGGGTGCGTGGTCCGGCGCGCAGGGGCTGTGGGCGCCGGAGGTGGTGCGCGTCGCGACTCCCGCGGGGCCGCTGTGGCGCATGTACTACTCCGCGTCGACGTTCGGGTCGCGGCGCTCGGCGATCGGCCTCGCCGACGCGCCGTACCCGGCCGGCCCGTGGACCGACCGGGGGATCGTGGTGGCGAGCGCGCACCTGGACCCGCCGGCGGGCCTCGGGCATCCCAACGCCATCGACGCGAACGTCGTGACGGAGCCCGACGGGACGCAGTGGCTCGTGTACGGGTCCTTCTTCAGCGGGATCCACGCGCTGCCTCTCGACGCGGGCACCGGGTTCGTCGCCGAGGGGTTCGTGCCCGCCCCGGGCGCGCTGCACGAGGCGCCCGGCCGGCTCCTGGCCCGGCGCCCGCGGGAGGCCGACGGCGCGGTCGAGGGCGCATTCGCGCTCCCTCGGCCGGGCGGCGGCTGGGCGCTGCTCGTCTCCTACGACTCCCTCGCCCGCAGCTACCACCTGCGAGCAGCCGTGGGCGACGCCGTCACCGGCCCGTTCCGCGACCGCACCGGACGGCTCCTGACGGACGTCGAGGCCGACCCGTGGACGGTCGGGGTGCCCGTGCTCTCCGGGCACCGGCACGTCGGCGGCCCCGGCATCCTCGCCCCCGGCCACGCGTCGGTCCTCAGCGAGCAGGTGGCCACGCCGGACGGCGGCTCGCACGCCCGTCAGCTGCTGGTGCACCACGTGCGCGACGCCGAGGCGCCCACCGAGCACCGGTTGCAGCTGCGGCGTCTCGTGTGGACGCACGACGGCTGGCCGCTGGTGTCCCCGCAGCCCTGGGCCGGAGCCGACCGGGAGGTCGACGACACGACGCGCTGGCCGTCCGGCCCGGACGCCCTCGGCGGCACCTGGGAGCAGCTCGACCCCGGCGCCGACCCGACGCACGTGCAGGACGCCGTCGTCGGTGAGCTCGGCCCGCTCGACGACGTGCGCCCTCTGGGCGACGGACGGTTCACCTGGGTCGCGCACGACGGCGCGGCGGTGTCCGCCGTCGTGCACCCGGGGTGGGACGCGGTGCGCGACCGCGCCACCCTCTGCCTCGAGGCGCTCGACGACGCAGGCCGCGTCACGCTCGCGACGAGGCTGCCGTGACCGCCCGCGCAGACCGCGAGCCCACGCGCCGCCGGCCCGACGCACCCGCGGCGGGGGTGGCCGGCGCCGTGGCCGACGCCGAGGTGCCCGGGTGGGCGGGCGGCGTCATGCTCGCGCTGCGCTGGGCGACCCTGCTCGTGGAGGTCACGGCCATGGTGGCGCTGGGGACGCTCGCGGGCGGCGTGCTGCTCGGACTGGGGCCCGCGTTGCGCGCCGGCGGCGTCGTGGCCGGGAGGATGACGGCCGAGCCGACGCCGTGGCGCACCTTCTGGCGCACCTGGCGCGAGGGCTTCGGCCGCACCAACGCTCTGTTCGCGCCGGTGTGGGCGGTCGCCGCGCTGCTGTGGTGCGACGGCGTCGTGCTCAACCTGCTCGACGGGCCGGCGAGGGCCGTGCTGCAGGCGGGGCTGCTCGTCGTCGGGGCCTGGGCCACCGTCGCGCTCGCCTGCTGGCCGGTGGTCGTCGCGCGCTACGCCCGGGGCGTCGTGGAGACCTGGCGGCTCCTGCTGCTGCTCCCGCTGCTCGCGCCTGCGACGTCGCTCGCCGTGCTGGTCGTGGCGGCGGTCGTGCTCGTCGCCGCGTGGGTGCTGCCGCTGCTCGCGGTGCTGGCCGGGCCCGCCTTCTGGCTGTGGGCCACGGCCCGTCTCGCGACCGACCGGCTCGACCGGATCGACGCACAGGTCGCCGAGGGCGCGGCCGGAGGATGACCACCGTGCCGCTGGGCGTGACGCCCGCGACCCGCCTCACGCCGTCGCGCTGAGGCCCACCACGATCTCCTCGTCGCCGCCGGGCTGCACGGCGACCACGTTCTCCGCGCCCTCCGCCGCGTCGCCCGTCGACTCCCGGCCGACGACGCGGGAGCCCGGGACCACGCGGCGGAACGGACGGTCGGAGCCGCCCGCGATCCGCTCGACCAGCAGGTCCACGGCGGTGCGTGCGATCTGCTCGCGCCCCGGGTCCACCGAGCTGATCGTCGGCACCGAGTACCGCACGTCGTCGACGTCGTCGAAGCCGATGAGCGCGACGTCGCCCGGCACGTCCACCCGGCGGGCGTGCAGCGCGTGCAGCGCGCCGAGCGCCATCGCGTCGTTGAGCGCGAAGACGGCGTCGATCTCGATGCCCGAGTCGAGCAGCCGGCCCATCGACTCCGACCCTGTCGACCGGTGCCACAGCCCGGCCTCGCTCACCAGCTCCGGGTCGTAGGGCAGGCCCGCGGCGGCGAGGCCCTGGCGGTAGCCCTCGGTGCGCAGCGCCGCCGAGCCGACCAGCTCGCCCTCGTGCGCGCCGACGACGGCGATGCGGCGCCGCCCGAGCGACGCGAGGTGCAGCGTGGCGGCGCGGGCCGCGGCCACGTTGTTCATCGTCACGTGGTCGGCCGGGGCGTCGAAGACCCGCTCGCCCAGCACGACGAGCGGGAAGTCCACGGCGAACAGGTCGACGTCGTCCTGCCCGAGCGCCAGCGGCGAGAAGATCACGCCGTCGGTGAGGTGCCGGCGGCGGCCGTCGAGGAGCTCGATCTCCCGCTCCCGCACCGACCCGGTCTGCTCGATGAGCACGGTGAGCCCCTGCTCCTCGGCGGCGCGGATCACGGAGTCCGCGAGCTCGGCGAAGTACGGCAGGCGCAGCTCCGGCACCGCGAGGGTGATCATGTCCGTGCGCTGCGTGCGCAGGTTCCGGGCCGTGGTGTTGAGGCGATAGCCGAGGTGCTCGATGGCCTCCTCGACGCGCTCGCGCGTCTCGGGCCGGATGTGCGGGTACCCGTTGACGACGTTGGACACCGTCTTGATCGACACGCCCGCGCGCTGCGCCACGTCGTGCATGGTCACACGCATGCCGCTCACCTCCCCGACCGTCGTCGGTCGCCGGGCCGCGGGGGCGCAGAGACCGGGATCCACACACGCATCGGGCCCTCTGCTCGATTGCCCCACACAGCGTAGGGCACCGCTCGCACGGCGACGTGCACCGCGTCGGGCGAGATCTCGGGCACGTCGTCGGGCACGTCGGAGTACAGCGCGCGGCCCGCGGACGGCTGGGCGCGGCCGACGGCGCGGAGCGTCGCCCCGACGCCGAGCGCGTCGTCCGCCGGGCCGACGGTGACGCCTGCGGCGAGGTCGAGCTCGACGTCGTCGAGGACCACGCCCGGGTGGTCGACCTGCTCCACGCAGTGCACGACCGGTCCGCGCGCCAGGGCGACGCAGCCGCGCACCGCGTCCACGCGCGGGTGCGCGCGCAGCACGCGCGGCTCCAGGGGCAGGACGAGCCGGACGCGGCGCGCCCCCGCCGCCACCCGCAGGTACCCGCGCCGGTCCAGTGCCGACGCGACGTCGACCGGCTCGCCGTCCACCTCCAGGCGCGTGCGCGCCGCGTCGGCCCAGCCGGGCAGGCGCAGCGCCAGCGGCACCGGGAACGGCGCGTCGGCGGTCAGGAGGACGTCGCCGTCCCACGGGTAGCCGGTGCGCAGCTCCAGCCGGACGGCGAAGCCCGGCACGGCCAGGTCCGCGTCGGCGAACAGGTGCACGGCGAGCGCGCCGTCGGCGTCGAGCGTCGCGACCATCGTGTGCAACGAGGCGACGAGCCGTGCGAGGTTGGGCGGGCAGCACGCGCAGGCGAACCAGGCGCGCCGCCCGGAGGCCTGGTACTCGTCCGCGCCGTCGTGCCCGTCGCGCACCTGGAGCGGGTTGGAGTAGAAGAACGCGGTGCCGTCGGTCGACGACGCGGCCGCGACCACGTTGTGCAGCGCGTGCTCCAGCGAGTCGGCGTACCGCGACTCCCCCGTCGCGAGCAGCATGCGCCAGTCCCACAGCACGCTCGCCACGCCCGCGCACGACTCGGCGTACGCGCGGTCCGGCGGCAGCTCGTACGGGTCGCCGAAGGACTCGTCCTTGTGCCGCGACCCCATACCGCCGGTGACGTAGGTGCGCCGCCCGTGCGCGTCGTCCCACAGGCGGACGGCGGTGTCGAGCAGCGCCCGCTCGCCGGACTCCAGGTAGAGGTCGGTCACCCCCGCCAGCAGGTAGAGCTGGCGCACCGCGTGCCCGGCCACCTCCTCCGCCTCGAGCACCGGCGTCGCGTCCTGGTGGTACACGGGCTCGAACGGGCCCGCCCCGAGGCGACGGTGGCCGCGCAGGTCCACCATGCGGCGGGCGGCGTCGAGGTAGGCCGGGTCGCCGGTCTCGCGGTACAGCTCGACCAGCGCGGTCTCCACCTCGGGGTGGCCGCAGACCAGCTCCTCGCCGTCCGCGAGCCGCGCGACGACGTCGTCGGCCCAGCCCATCGCGAGGTCGAGCAGGTCGTCCTCGCCGGTCGCGCGGGCGCGTGCGACGCCCGCCTGCACCAGGTGCCCCAGCACGTACAGCTCGTGGCCCCAGCGCAGGTCGCCGTACGGCCTGCCCGACGGCGCCGCGTCGGACGGGTCGCGGGAGCCCAGCACGTGCGAACCGAGGTAGCCCGACGGCGCCTGCGCCCGGCGCAGCAGGTCCACCACGCGCCGCACCGCGTCCTCGTGCCGCGGCTCCCCCGCGCGGGCCGACTCCCAGGCGACCGCCTCGAGCGTCTTGTGCACGTCCGAGTCGGCGAAGTTGAAGCCGCGGTACGGGCCGTCGTGGTGCTCCGGGTCGGCCGGGTCGAGCACGCGGCGCAAGTTGTCCAGGGCGCCGGAGGTCTCCAGCGCGTCCAGGCAGTGCGGGATCGTCGCGGCGGCGTTGCGCTCCTGCCACGCCCCGAGGTGACCGGTGGCCGACAGCCGCACGGCGCCGGCCGGCAGCGGGCGGGTGCGCGCCGCGGGCAGCGTGCCGCCCACGGGCCCTGCGGCATGCGTCGGTGCGGTGGACGCCGTCAGGGTTGCCGGGCTCCTGCGCATGCCGATTCCTCCTCGAGTCGTGGGATCAGAACGTCCTGACCCCTGGTGCCGTCCCTGGCGACCATGATTGACTCTACATCGTTGTAATGCGTCATCGACACTTCGACGAGGAACGTGAGAGAGACCCATGCCCGATCCCCGCACCGACCTGAGCACCGCTCCCCACGCCCGGGTCACCCTGCACCCCGACTTCCGCCGCGGCACCGTGGACCGCCGCCTGTTCGGCTCGTTCGTCGAGCACCTCGGCCGCGCCGTGTACACCGGCATCTACGAGCCGGGCCACCCCGCCGCGGACGCCCACGGCTTCCGCCGCGACGTCGCCGACCTGGTCCACGAGCTGGGCGTGCCGATGGTGCGCTACCCCGGCGGCAACTTCGTCTCCAACTACGTGTGGGAGGACGCCGTCGGCCCCGTCGAGCAGCGCAAGCCGTTCCTCGACCTCGCGTGGCGCACCGTCGAGCCCAACCTCGTCGGCACCGACGAGTTCCTGCAGTGGGCCGAGCGCGAGGGGGTCGAGCCGATGATGGCCGTCAACCTCGGCACCCGCGGCGTCGACGCGGCGGCCGCGCTCGTCGAGTACTGCAACGGGGAGGCCGGGACGCGGTGGGCCGACCTGCGCATCGCGAACGGCCGCGCCGAGCCGTACGGCGTCCACCTCTGGTGCCTCGGCAACGAGATGGACGGCCCCTGGCAGATCGGGCACAAGGACGCGCACGAGTACGGCAAGCTCGCCGCCGAGGCCGGCAAGGCGATGAAGCTCGTGGACCCGTCGATCTCCCTGATCGTGTGCGGCTCGTCGTCGATGCAGATGCCCACGTTCGGCGAGTGGGAGCGCACCGTCCTGTCGTACACGTACGACCTCGTCGACCACGTCTCCATGCACGCGTACTACGAGGAGGTCGGCGGCGACCGCGCGTCCTTCCTCGCGTCCGGCACCGCCATGGACCGCTTCATCGACCGTGTCGTGGCGTCCGCCGACGCCGTCGGCGCCGAGCGTCGCAGCGACAAGAAGATCACCATCAGCTTCGACGAGTGGAACGTCTGGTACCTCGAGACCCGCTTCCCGGGCGAGGCCAACCTGCCGATCCAGCGCGACGCGCCGCGCATCATCGAGGACGTCTACTCGGGCCTCGACGCCGTCGTGGTGGGCGACCTGCTGGTGACCCTCCTCAACCACGCCGACCGGGTCCCGGTGGCCTGCCTCGCGCAGCTCGTCAACGTCATCGCGCCGATCATGACCGCCCCCGGCGGGGACGCCTGGCGCCAGCCGACGTTCCACCCGTTCGCGACGACGTCGCGCCTCGCGCGCGGCACCGCGCTCGACGTCCGCGTCGAGTCGCCGTCCTACGAGACGGCGCGGCACGGGTCCGCGCCCCAGGTGACGGCGGCCGCGACGGTGGACGACGACGGCTCGCTCGGCCTGTTCCTCACCAACCGGTCGGACCGGGTGGTCGAGGTCGAGCTGGCCCACGTGGGCGCCTCGCTCGGTCTCACCGAGAGCTGGCAGATGGTCGCGGACCACGAGCCCGCCGTCGAGGGGCCCGAGCACGCCGCCAAGGTCACCGAGACGTGCTGGTCCGTGGTCGACGTCGCGGCCGTCGCCTCGGCGGCCGAGGGCGGCACGACCCGCGTGCGCCTCGCCCCGGAGTCGTGGACCGCGTTCGCGGGGACGTTCGCCCGCGCCTGACGCCCGTTCGACCCACGACCGGCCGCCCGTCGCTGCTCCGCGCAGGATCGGGCGGCTGGTCGTCGTCCATCCGGTGCCCGCAGCAACGGGCTCGCAAGCATCGACCGCCTGTGCCACGGTGGAGATCCAGTCGAGGAGCGTGCTGGAGAGGACCGACGACCACCGGTTGGAGGTTGCGATGGACGACAAGGTCAAGCTCGCAGCGATTCTGGCAGCGGGCTATCTGCTCGGCCGGACCAAGAAGTTGAAGACTGCCGTGCTGCTCGGAACAGCAGTGGCGGGGAACCGCCTGCGCGACGAGTCGACGCGCGGCGCCCTGCTCGACAGCCTGGGGGGTCTGCGCGACTTCGCCTCCTCACCCCAGGTGAAGAAGCTGACGGAGAACGTCACCGGCCGGCTCGTCGACGCCGGCAAGGAGGCTGCTCTCGCTGCGGTCACCAGCCGCGTCGACTCCCTCACCTCCCGTCTTGAGTCCGGGTCGCAGCGCGACGAGGACGAGGAGCCCGAGGACGAGGCACCTGAGGACGAGGCACCCGAGGACGAAGCACCCGAGGACGAAGCACCCGAGGACGAAGCACCCGAGGACGAAGCACCCGAGGACGAAGCACCCGAGGACGAAGCACCTGAGGACGAGGCGCCCGAGGACGAGGCGCCCGACGACGAAGCACCCGAGGACGAAGCACCTGAGGACGAAGGCGACGAGGCGGAGCAGGAGGAGCCGCCCGCCGAGAAGAAGGCGCCGGCGCGCCGCCGCCGGTCCTCGACCTCGGCGAACGAGTCGTCCGGCACCCGCTCGAGCACGCGCTCGAGCACGCCGCGCCAGCGCACGGGGACGTCCGGCTCGAAGTCTTCCGGCTCCGCGTCGTCCGGCACCAAGTCTTCCGGCTCGCGGTCCACCGGCGCGAAGGCGTCCGGCTCGCGATCCACCGGCGCGAAGGCGTCCGGCTCGAAGGCTTCGGGCTCGAAGTCCTCCGGCTCGAAGACGTCGAGCTCGCGGACCTCCGGCTCGCGGTCGTCCAGCACCCGCAAGTCGTCCTGATCGCGGCGGAGAGGAGAGAGCCATGAGCGAGAGTGCGAAGTCCCCCCTGTCTGGCGGCCTCGGCGGCCTGAAGGACTCCTTCGGCGGTCTGGCCCGCGCGTTCGGCGACAAGGCCGTCAGCACGGTGAGCGACAAGGTCGGCTCCGTCACGGACCGGCTGAGCGACTATGCCCAGAACCCCACCGGCTCCGCGGCCGTCACGGGCGCCAAGAGCCTCGCCGAGGGCGACTCGCCCTTCAAGGCGGGCGTCAAGTCGGCGGCGAGCGGTCTGAAGGACAAGGTCAAGGACATCTTCAGCGGCGGCGGCGGTGGGAGCAGCGGCGGTCACCGGTACATCAACATCGTCGAGTCGATCGACGTCGGCGCGCCCATCGACGTCGTCTACGACGCCTGGACCGAGTACGACCGCTGGCCCGACTTCATGAAGAAGGTGGAGAAGGCCAAGCTCGACCAGGACGAGGGCAAGGTCTCCTTCGAGGGCAAGGTGTTCCTCTCCCACCGCAAGTGGGAGGCGACGATCGTCGACCAGATCGCCACCCGACGGGTGGTGTGGGAGTCCACGGGCGAGAAGGGCACGCTGAGCGGCGCGGTGACGTTCCACGCCGTCACCGACGACCTGACCCGCATCGTGGCGGTCGTGGAGTACCGCCCGCGCGGGTTCATGGAGAAGGTCGCCAACGTGTGGCGGCCCGTCGGGCGCCGGCTGCGGCTCGAGCTCAAGTTCTTCGTCCACTACGTCATGACCGACGTCATGCTCCACCCGGACGACCTCGAGGGCTACCACGCCGAGATCCAGGACGAGGAGATCGTCAAGTCCCACGAGGACGTCCTCAACGAGGAGCAGGACCAGGACGAGGGCGAGGACGAAGGCGAGGAACAGGACGAGGAGGGCGACGTCGAGACCGGCGCCGAGGACGAGGGCGACGAGCCGGAGGGCGACGAGCCGGAGGACGAGGAGCCGGAGGACGAGGAGCCGGACGAGGGCGAGCCCACCGACGAGGCCGAGGACGAGGGCCAGGACGAGGCCGAGGACGAGGACGAGGACGAGGAGGAAGCCGGCGACCAGGAGCCTGCGCCGAGCAGGCGCCGCCGCTCCCGGTGACCCCCGGACCCGTCCCACCCGAACGAGCAGCCAGGAGGAAGCATGAGTGAGGTCGCCACCCGCCGCTCCGGCGGCGGATATCTGGACCGCCCGCAGTCATCGTCGCTGGCCGACGTGATCAACATCATCCTCGACAAGGGACTGGTGATCGACGCGTTCGTCCGTGTGTCCGTGGTCGGCATCGAGCTGATCACGATCGACGCCCGCATCGTCATCGCGAGCGTGGACACGTACCTGCGCTTCGCGGAGGCCACGAACCGCCTCGACCTGGAGCAGACGGGCGGCCGGCAGCTGCCCGAGCTGATCGACGACATCTCCGAGAGCGGCTCCCACGGCAAGACCAAGGGCTTGGTCTCCGGCGCGAAGGACGCGCTGACCAGCAACAAGGACGACAAGGACGACGGCGAGGACGACGACAAGTCGACGCAGCGCAGCCGCCGGCGCACGTCGCGACAGGAGAGCTCGTGACCTTGAGCACGACGGAAGATCCCACGGTCGGCACGCCCGAGCTGTACCTGTACGGGCTGGTAGCGCAGGGCACCCGCCCACCCGGTGACCTCACCGGCGTGGACGGCCAGCCCGTGCGCGTCGTGCCACTCGAGCAGGTGGCGGCGCTCGTGTCCGACGCTCCGGTGCAGCGCGACGTCGGACTGCCCGACGACGTCCGGGACCACGCGCGGGTGCTGGACGCGGTCGCCGCCACGCGGCCCGTCCTCCCGGTGCGGTTCGGCACCCTGACGACGGACGAGGAGCTGCCGGACGCCGTCCCTCAGGGCGCGCAGGCGGAGCATGCCGAGGCTCTGCGCGCCCTGGAGGGCTCGGTGCAGCTCACCGTGTCCGCCCGGTACCGGGAGGACGCCGTGCTCGCGGAGCTCGTCGCGCAGGAGCCGGAGATCCGCCGTCTGCGCGAACTCACCCGAGGCCGCTCCGAGGAGTCCACCTACGACGCCCGCATGCGCCTGGGCGAGCTGGTCGTGGCCGGCTTCGAGCGCCGGCGGGGCGGGGACGAGCAGCGCCTGGTCGCCACCGTCGCCCCGCTGGCCCGGGCGACGCGGATGCACGAGGTCTCCCGGACGGGAGACATCGCCGAGCTGGCGCTCCTCGTCCGCCACGACGACGTCGAGCGGCTCGAGGTCGCGCTCGAGGCGCTGGCCGCGCAGGTGGCCGACCACATGACGGTCCGCCTCGTCGGGCCGCAGGCGCCCTACGACTTCACCGAGGAGGTGTGACGCGTGGGTCTCCTGAGCGCACTGGTCACCCTCCCGCTCGCCCCGGTCCGGGGCGTCGTGTGGGTGGCCGAGCAGGTGCGCTCGGAGGCCGAGCGTGAGTGGTACGACCCGGGCACCATCCGCCAGCGCCTCGACGAGATCGCCCGCGCCCGGGAGGCGCACACGATCGACGACGCCGAGGCCGACGCGGCGGAACGCGAGCTGGTCGCCCGGCTGCTGGAATCGAGCCGACGCCGCCAGGGAGGTAGAGCATGAGCCCGGCCAGGAAGGCGCACGCCGCTCCGGCCCGCCGTAGCAGGCCGTCCGCGACGCACGAGCAGACGGCGGACGACGTCGAGGAGCAGGAGCAGGTGTCCGACGAGGACGCTCCGACCGACGAGGCGCCTGAGGAAGAGGCGCCCGAGGACGAGGCGCCCGAGGAGGACGAACCTCAGGACGACGAGGCGCCCGAGGAGGACGAACCTCAGGACGACGAGGCGCCCGAGGAAGACGAACCTCAGGACGACGAGGCGCCCGAGGAAGACGAACCTCAGGACGACGAGGCGCCCGAGGACGACCCGCCCGAGGAGGACGACCCGGCCGACGAGGACGAGGCGCCCGAGGACGACGAACCTCAGGACGACCCGCCGTCCCGCGGCCGCCTCGACGCCCAGGGTGCCGCGCGGCTCGCCGTGCGGCAGCTCAAGGAGCTGAGCCACCACGACCCCGAGGGCGTGGTGGGGATCGAGCGCGACGCCGACGGCTGGATCGTCACCGTCGAGGTGCTGGAGGACGCGCACGTGCCCAGCACGTCGGACGTCCTCGCGGAGTACGAGGTGCGGCTCGACCCGGACGGCGGGCTGCTCGGCGTGACCCGGGGACGTCGCTACGTCCGGGGCCGGACGGAACGGTGACCCGGGGCGACAGCAGGACAGGCGACCGGAGGGAACCAGGAGTGCAGCAGGCTCGGAACGGCACCGGAGGGGGCGACGCGGCATGACGGTGGTCCCCGGCTCGGACGGCCCGATGCAGCCGCAGCGCGCCCGCGAGGGCACGCTCATGCAGGTGGTCGAGACCTTGCTCGACAAGGGTCTGGTGGTGAACGCCGACATCATGGTGTCGGTGGCGGGTGTGGAGCTCCTCGGGATCCGCATCCGTGCAGCGCTGGCGTCCTTCGACACGGCGGCGCGGTACGGCCTGGAGTTCCCTGCGGGCACCGACCGCGACACGGTGGCCTGGCAGCAGGCGATCGAGCCGAAGGAGACGTGCCCGAGCTGCGGCAAGACGGCGCCCACCGCGCAGCTCCTCGAGGAGTACTGCCCCTGGTGCGGGTGGGAGAGCGCCCTGGTCCAGCGCGACGGCGGCCCCCGGCGCGAGGTGGAGGGCACGTCGTCCCCCGCCCAGGACGACGACAGCTCCGAGGACTCGGGGCGCGGGAAACGGCGATGACCGGCACGCTCGCCCGATCCACTCCGTCGTTGCGCACGCACGAGCCGGACGGCGGGGCGGCGCTGCAGCCCACCCGGGACCTGCACGCCACCCTTCCGGACCTGCTGAACGCGCTGCTCGACAAGGGGGTGTACCTCGACCTCGACCTCATCATCACGGTGGCGGACATCCCGCTCATCGGCGTGAACCTGCGCGCCGCCGTGGCCGGCGTCGAGACGATGCTGGAGCACGGGATGATGCGCGGCTGGGACGAGCAGACGCGGGCCTGGGTCCGTGAGTCCCTCGCCCGCCACGTGCCGCTCGAGCCCGACGAGGACGTGGTGGCACGGATGGCGGGCGGGCACCGCCGGGACGAGCCGCCGACGACGTGGCGACCGGGCACCGTGTACCTCACCACCCGGCGTCTCCTGGTGTGGCGCGCGGACCCCCGCGAGCTCCTGTGGCAGACGTCCCTCGACGACATCACCGGGGTCGAGCTGCGCACGGAGCTCTCGGTGGGCGGGGAGGAGCGCGAGCGCGTCGCCGTGACCACGCCCTCGGGCACCACGCTGCTCTCGGCGGCGGCACCGGAGCGGCTCCAGGGGCTGCTGCGCGAGCACCGCGGTGAGGACCCGGCCGCCGGGCGCACCCCGGACCTGCGTGCCCCCGTCTGGTACCGCGAGGAACGTGCCGGGTCGCCGGTCTGGCGCGGCGGCACCGGCACCCTCGGCCGGGGCGGCCTGACCTGGCAGGGAGCGGGCGAGGCCAGGCCCGCCGTCCGCCTGCGCGAGGTCCGCGACGTCCAGGCGCACACCGGCAGGACCCCGGTGGGTCGCCAGGCCTTCGCCGTCACGGGCGAGTCCGGCACCGTCCTGCTCGCCACGAGAGACGCCGACTGGGCACGCGCCCTCTCCACGTCCGTCCACCATCTGCAGGGAGGCGACGCATGACCCTCACCATCGACGAGCACAGCCTGAAGAACGGCGTGCTCACCCTGGTCGTGACCCTCGTCGAGGTGATCCAGGAGGCCCTCGAGGGCCAGGCGATCCGACGGCTGGAGGGGGGCGAGCTCACCGAGGAGGAACAGGAGCGCCTCGGTCAGGCGCTGCTCGACCTCGACGACGCGTTGGAGTCCATCAAGGCGGACCACGGCCTCACCGCCTCGGTCGCGGACCTGCGCCAGGGGCTCGACGACGTCGTGGACGACGTCGTCGACCGGCTCGTGAACCCGAGCCGCTGGGTCGACGACGAGCAGGCTTCGCGGAGCGGCGCATGACCGCCCCGACGCAGAGCGTCCCCCCGCAGGACGACGCGGTGTCGGAGGGGCTGTACCTGTACGCCGTCACGCCGGACGCGCCCGACGACCTCGGCACGGGGGTCGACGGGGCGCCGCTGGACCGCGTGACGGCGCACGGGCTGACCGCCGTCGTGCACCGCCGGTCGTCCGGACCGTACTCGGGGCCGGACGACCACGTGCGCCGCTGGGTGGTGGAGCACAGCGACGTGGTGGACCGGCTGTGGCAGGCCACCGGTGCGGTGCTGCCGATGAGCTTCAACGTCATCGTGGCGGGCACGGCGCAGGAACCGGCGCAGCAGCGCCTCGAGTCCTGGCTGGCGGACCACGCGCAGCCGTTGCGGGCGAGGCTGGACGAGCTGACCGGGCGCGCCGAGCTGCAGGTGGAGATCGGGCTCGACCAGCAGGCCGCCGCGGCCGGCGCCCCCGACGCCGACGCGCTGCGCACCGAGATGGCCGAACGGCCCCCGGGGGTGCGGCGGCTGCTGACGAAACGGCTGGAGCAGGTCGAGCGCGACGCGGCCGGGGCGCTGGCCGACGAGCTCTACCCCGACCTGCGGCGCCGGCTGGCGAGGACCGCGGAGGACATCACCGAGAACCGCCGCACGCACCCGGAGCCCGGTGTCGTCCCGGTGCTCGGGGTGGCGCTGCTGGTCCCGCTCGTGGACGTCGACCGTGTCGGGCAGGAGCTCGCCCGCATCCAGGAGGAGGTCCCGGCGGCGCGCATCCGCTACCTCGGTCCCTGGCCGCCGTACTCGTTCGCCGACGTCACCCTGGCCACCTGACCGCCCGAGGGCGCCCGAAGGTGCCCAGGGGTACCAGAAGGACTCAGGCAGGGACGTACCGCTTCACCACGCGCCCGACCGTCGAGGGGAACACCTCGACCCGCTCGGCGATCTCGCGGTGGCTGAGCCCGTCGCCGGCCAGCGCGACGATGTGGCGGTCGCGGTCGGAGACGGGCCCGTCGCCGTCCCCGGCGGCAGCCGCCTCGGCCACCGCCGCCTCGGCGTCCTGGGGCGTGGAGGTCCCGTGCGCGGTGAGGAACGCCGACCGCTGAGCCAGGGCGTCCCCCAGCGCCGGGTCGGTCTCCTGGAGCAGGTCGAAGACCTCTACCCGTCGGGTGTGCCCGGTCTCCGGCAGCGGCTCCCCTGTCCCCGGCAGCCCGGCCTCGGCGGCGGCCTGAGCCTCCCGCTGGGCGCCGTCGTCGGGCTCCGGCGCGGTCGCGTCTGCGGCGAGCTGCTCCTCGAGGTCGTCGAACCACTCCGCCTCCTCCGGGGCGTCGTCCGCCGTGCGGCCGGCGTCGTCGCCCGCCGTGCCCTCGAGGTCCCCGTCCGCCGTGACGACCGGCGTCGAGCCGGTCAGCGCCGACCGGAACTCGTCGGCGAAGGGGTCGTCCGCGCCGGTGACCGTCGTCGTGACGACGGGCTCGGGGGCCGCGACGAGCGAGGCCAGGGAGGGCAGGGACGGACCCGCCGTGACGGCCGGCTGCCCCGACGGGCCGGGGGCGCCGGACGGGCGGACGACGCCGCGGTTGACGGAGCTCGCGCCGATGAGGTCGAGCCGGTTGCCGTGCCGCTCGGCGGCCTCGAGCCGCTCGACCCACACCTGCATGCGACGTTCGAAGTCCTCGACGGTCAGCAGCTTCAGCGCGGCGTCGCGCGCGGCACGCTGGCGGTGGTGCGCCGACCGCACCTTGCGCATGCCGCCCCGGTTGCCCGTGCTGTCGAGGCGGGCGTCGCGCCACAGCTCGAGCGCGGTGACGTACTGGTGCACCCGGTGCTCGCGCCGTCGCTCGTCGAGAGTGTGCCCCGTGACCAGGTGCCGCTCGCCCACGAGGGCCAGGTGCCACATGAGGGCGGCGACCAGCGGCGGCACGAAGCGGAAGGCGACCATGTACGGCGTGCTCGCGTCGGGCACGGCGATCTCGTGCAGCGCCGCGAACATGCCGGACGTCCCGGACAGGATCCAGGTCAGCGTGAGCAGCACGCCGTAGGGGCGGCCCTCCAGCGCGGCGTTGCGCGCCATGAGGGCGACGGCCACGAGGCTCACCTCGAGGAAGCCCGCCAGGGCGTAGGCCTCCGCCGGCGACATGCCGGCGACCTCCAGGCCGAAGAGCACCATGCCGCTGTACGCCAGGGCTGTCGCGATGGTGGCGGCGACGACGACCGCGACCATCGGCAGGTGCCGCCCGCGGTAGCGCACCGTGGACCGGGCGGCGCCCGGGTTGTCGGTCGTCGGGTCGTGCTGGGTCACGTCGTTCCTCCGGAATGTTCGCTGATCTGGGCATATATCAGCATCGGACGCCCCTTGCGTCAACGGCGGACGACGGGTGACCTGCGCCCGCACTACCCCTTGACCGCTCCCCCGAGCCCGGCGCCCCGCAGGAACAGGCGCTGGAAGCCCAGGAACATCGCCACCGGGAGCACGGTCGCGATGGCCAGCGACGCGAGGAAGACGCCGAGGTCGGTCGACGCCTCGATGGCGGGCAGGCGCACGGACAGCGGCTGGATCGCGGGGTCCTTCAGCACCAGCAGCGGCCAGAGGAAGTCCTTCCACGACGCGATCACCGCGAAGACGGACACGACGCCGAGGATCGGCTTCGACATCGGCAGCACGACCGACCAGAACAGCCGGTAGGGCCCCGCGCCGTCGACCCGGGCCGCCTCGAAGACCTCCCGCGGCAGCGAGTCGAAGAACCGCTGCACCAGCAGGACGTTGAACGCGCTGGCCCCGGCGGGCAGCCACACGGCCCAGAAGCTGTCGACGAGGGACCGGCCCAGCAGCGGCGGGTCGAGGATCGTCAGGTACAGGGGCACGAGCAGCACGACGGCGGGCACGAACATCGTCGACAGCACCAGCGCCTGCACGACGCGGCCGTACCGCGGGCGCAGGACGGACAGCGCGTAGCCGCCCGTCGTCGCGACCACGAGCTGAACGAACCACGACCCGGCGGCGAGCCAGACGGTGTTCATGAAGTAGCGGCTGATCTGCACGTCGTTCCAGGCGCGCTCGAGGTTCTCCCACGCGATGCCGTGCGGGAAGACGGCCATCGGCGTGCGCAGGATGTCCTGGGTGGGCGTCACCGCGAACTTCGCCAGGAGCAGCATCGGCCCGAGGCCGACCACGACGAGCAGCAGGAGCAGCAGCACGTGCGTGCCGCCCATCCCCCAGCGGACGGACGGGCGGCGCCAGTCCGGCCCGGACAGCGCGCCACGGTCGCCGTCGTCGGCCGGGGAGGTCCGGCGCGGCCGGACGGCGGTGGTGAGGGTCATGACGTGCTCCAGGACCGCGTGAGGCGGAAGTAGAGGACCGAGAAGACGGCGAGGACGCCGGCGAGCATGAGGGACAGCGCGGTCGCGGCGCCGTAGTCGCCGCCGAGGCTGTTCTGGAACGCGTACCGGTAGATGAGCAGCAGCACGGTGACGGTCGCGTTGTTCGGCCCGCCGCCCGTGAACAGGTACGGCTCGAGGAAGACCTGCGCGGTGCCGATGACCTGGAGGATCAGCGTGATGAACAGGACGCCGCGCAGCTGGGGCAGGGTGACGTGCCAGATCTTGCGCCACAGGCCGGCGCCGTCCACCTCCGACGCGTCGTACAGCTCCGCGGGCACGCTGGTCAGCGCCGCGAGATAGATGATCACGGTGCCGCCCGCGCCGGCCCAGGTGGCCGCGAGCACGAGCGACGGCATGGCCCACGACGCGTCCTGCAGCCACGGGTACGGGCCGAGCCCGATCCAGCCGAGGATCGTGTTGAACACGCCGGTGGGCCCGCCCTTGTAGAAGAACTTCCACAGCAGGACCGCGACCACGGGCGGCACGACGACGGGCAGGTACGCCAGCGCGGAGTACAGGCCGCGGCCGCGCCGCACCTCACGCATGAGCACCGCGGCGACGAGCGGCACGGGGTACCCGAACAGCAGCGCGAGGAACGCGAAGTAGAGGGTGTTGCGCACGGCCTTCCACAGCAGCGGGTCGGCCAGGACGTGCCGGAAGTTGTCCAGCCCGACGAACGTCGGGTCGGTGACGAGGTTGGTCTCCTGCACGCTCATGAGGACGGCGCGGACGATCGGGAACCACGAGAAGACCCCGAAGATCACCAGCAGGGGCAGCAGGAAGACGAGGCTGTGCAGGCCGCCGCCGCGCCACCAGCTGACCGGACCCCGGCGCGGGCGGCCGGCACCGGCCGCCCGCGCGGGTGCGGCGACGTCGCCGCGAGGAGAAGAGGCGGTGACGGTCACGGTCATCCCTGGTCGAGGAGTGCCTGGGCCTGCGAGTCGGCGTCGGCGAGCAGCGCGTCGATGTCGGCGTTCTTGTCGGTGAGCACGGCCTGCACGATCGGGTCGAGCAGGGCGTACACCTCCTGCGTCTTCTGCGACGGCTCGCCCGCCAGCGGCAGGTCGAACATCGCGTCGGTGAACGCCGTCATCTGGTCGAGCGGCACGTTGACGTAGTCGGCGATCCACTTCTGGTTCAGCTCGTACTGCTCCTGCGAGAACATCGGCAGCACGGGCGTGCCCACGGGCTGGTCGTTCTTGGCGAGCGTCTCCGCGTCGGCGACGGCGCGGTCCTCGTCGACCAGCTTGTTGAGGTAGAAGAAGTCGATCCACTTGATCGCGGCGTCCTTGACGGCGTCGTCGACGCCGGCCGGCACGCCCGCGAGCGTGCCACCGGTGAGGGTCGCCGCCTCGGGTGCGTCGGACAGCGGGATCGGCGCGAGGCCGTAGGTGTCCGGGTCGACGGCGTTGGTCTGCACGAGCGACGTGTAGATGTCGGAGCCGGAGGTGAACATGCCCACCTGGCCGGCGGCGAACTCCTGGTTGATGCTGCCCCAGTCGAGCAGGAAGTTGCCGCCCATCGAGTCGTCCTCCCACCGCAGGTCGTGGAGGAACTGGAGCGTCTCCTTGGTGCCCGCGTTGTCCAGGGTCGCCGTCGCCTTCTGGTCGGCGTCGACCTCCACGGTGCGGCCGCCGCGCGCGACGGTCTGCGCCGTGAGCTGCCACCCGCCCGTGTTGTTCTGCGTCATCGTGGCGTAGCCGGCGACGCCGGGGTTCGCGTCGGCGATCTTCTTCGCGTCCGCGCGCACCTCGTCCCAGGTCGTCGGCGGCTGGTCCGGGTCGAGGCCCGCCGACTCGAACAGCTGCCGGTTGTAGTGCAAGGCCACCGGGTAGGCGTTCTTGGCCGGGATCGCGTACACGTGACCGTCGTCGCCGGTACCCGACTCGAGGATCGTCGGGTTGAACTGGTCGGCGTACGGCAGGGCCCGGAACTGGGCGTCCATGTCGGAGAGCTGGCCGTTCTCCACGAGGCCCTGCGCGTCGGTGAACGGGATCTCGAAGACGTCGGGCAGCGTGCCGCCGGCGAGCTGGGCGGCGAACGTCGTCGCCTTCCACTCGTACTCCTCGGGCACGACGTCGAGGTCGGGGTTCGCCTTCTCGAACTCCGCGACCTGGTCCTCGAAGGCGGCGACGGCCTCCTCCGTCGACCCGGGGAGCAGGGAGACCACCGAGAGGGTGACCTGCCCGGCCGAGTTGGTGCTCGCGTCCTTCGGGTCGCTCCCGCCGGAGCACGCGGCGAGCGTGCCCGTCGTGAGCGCGCCTACCAGGATGAGGGCGGCCGGC
Organism: Isoptericola sp. NPDC055881; assembly: GCF_053615895.1. Taxonomy (NCBI): domain Bacteria; kingdom Bacillati; phylum Actinomycetota; class Actinomycetes; order Micrococcales; family Promicromonosporaceae; genus Isoptericola; species Isoptericola sp. NPDC055881. The sequence goes on along the minus strand of NZ_JBSHCR010000057.1, from coordinate 2,002 downwards.
TTTCGTGTGGACTTCATCGTCACTCCTTGTCGGGTCGAACGTCGGGTCGAACGTCGGGTCGAACGTCGGGTCGAACGTCAGGTCGAACGTCGGTCGAACGTCGGTGCTGCTGCGGGAGGGGTGGGGCGGGTGCGGTTCACGGGCGGAGCCAGACGGCGACGTCGGTACCGACCTGGTCGAGGGGCTGGCGGGGGTCGCCGCTGTGCAGCACGACCTGCGCGCCGCGCGGCAGCGGGAACGGTTCGGGGCCGAGGTTGACGACGCACACCAACGCCGCGCCGGACCCGCCCTCCTGACGGTCTCCGCGCGCGAAGGCGAGGACGTCGTCGCCGACGGCCACGTCGCCCACGGCGTCCAGCCAGCGCAGGCCCGTGCCGTGCAGGGTGGGTTCGACCCGCCGCGCGGCGAGGGTGCGGCGGTACAGGTCGAGCGTCGACGCCGGGTCGCCGTCCTGCGCCTCGACGGACAGGTCTCCCCACGACGCAGGCTGCGGCAGCCAGGGCGCGGCGCCGCCGTCGGGCCCGAAGCCGAACGAGCTGCCGGCGCGAGTCCACGGCAGCGGCACCCGACACCCGTCCCGGCCGGGGTCGACGCCGCCGGACCGGTCGTGCATCGGGTCCTGGATGACGTCGAGGGGCAGGTCCTCGACCTCCGGCAGACCGAGCTCGTCGCCCTGGTACACGTACAGCGCGCCCGGCAGGGCCGCCACGAGCAGCGCCGCGGCACGCGCCCGACGCCGGCCGATCGCCAGGTCGGTCGGGGTGCCGAAGCGCTTGGCCGCGAAGGCGAAGGACGAGTCCTCGCGCCCGTACCGCGTCACGGGGCGGGTGACGTCGTGGTTGGACAGCACCCAGGTGGCAGGCGCCCCCACGGGCGCGTGCGCGTCGAGGGTCGTGGTGATCGACTCGCGCAACGCCTTGGCGTCCCAGGGGCGGGCCATGAAGTCGAAGTTGAACGCCGTGTGCATCTCGTCCGGCCGCAAGAACCGGGTGAAGCGCTCGGTGTCGGGCAGCCAGACCTCGCCCACGAGGACGCGCGGCTCGTCGTACGAGTCCGCCACGGCGCGCCAGGAGCGGTAGACGTCGTGCAGCGCGTCGCGGTCCACGTGCGGGTGCTCCCCCGGACCCGGGTGCTCCGGGACCTCGGGGAGCGCCGGGTCCTTGACGAGCAGGGCCGCGGAGTCGATGCGGATGCCCGCGGCGCCGCGGTCGAACCAGAACCGCAGGATCTCCTCGTGCTCGCGCCGCACGTCCGGGTGGTCCCAGTTGAGGTCCGGCTGGGAGGGGGCGAACAGGTGCAGGTACCACTCGCCCGGGGTGCCGTCCGGGTTCGTCGTGCGTGTCCAGGTGGTGCCCTGGAAGTCGGACACCCAGCGCGTGGGCAGCTCGTCGCCGTGCTCCCCGCGCCCCGGGCGGAACCAGAACCGGTCGCGCTCGGGCGAACCGGGCTCGGCCGCGAGCGCCGCGCGGAACCAGGGGTGCTCGGCCGAGACGTGGTTGGGCACGACGTCGACGATGGTGCGCACCCCGAGCGCCCGGGCCTCGGCGATGAGCGCCTCCGCCTCGGCGAGCGTGCCGAACTGCGGGTCGATCGCGCGGTAGTCGGCGACGTCGTACCCGCCGTCCGCGAGGGGTGACACGTACCAGGGGGTGAACCAGATCGCGTCGACCCCCAGGTCTCGCAGGTAGCCGAGGCGGCTGCGCACCCCGGCCAGGTCGCCCGTGCCGTCGCCGTTCCCGTCGGCGAACGAGCGCGGGTAGACCTGATAGATCACCGCGTCGCGCCACCACTCGGCGTCCTGCCCCTTGCTCACCGATGAGCCCCTTCCGCATCGTCGTCGATGAGCAGAACAGTAATGAGGCAACAGTGGCCACGCAAGAAGTTGACAGCACCGTTACCAAATCGCGATCGCCGAAACGCAGGAACGCTCGGGGATGCGGAACGGCCCGGGGGGGGGGCTCGGGGGGGCGCCCCCCCCGGGGGGGGGGGGGGGTGGGCCCCG
>NZ_JBSHCR010000056.1:0-27883 GCF_053615895.1 Isoptericola sp. NPDC055881 | reverse complement strand
GCGCCGTACCGGCGCCGGGCGGGAGCGGCACGGTGACCGGCACGGCGACGGACACCGCCGGACCGGCCACCGACCAGGTGGTGTCTTGGGCGGCCAGCCCGGACGTCCTCCCGGGCAGCCTCGACGACCAGACGGTGCGGAACCTGGTGCACACCAGCGTCGGCGGGCCGGGGGTCCGCGTCGAGCTCTCGAATGCCTTCGGCACCGCCCCGGTCACGTTCGACTCGGTCTACGTCGGGGTCAGGGACGCCGGCGCCGACGTCGTCCCGGGCAGCAACCGGCGGGCGACCTTCGGCGGCGCGGACGCCGTCACCGTCGCTCCGGGAGCGCACGTCCTGAGCGACCCCGTGGACTGGAACGTCCCCCCGGACACGACCGTCGCGGTGAGCGTCCACGCCGTCGGGCAGCAGACCACGCCCACGGGCCATCTGCGGGCCTTCCAGACCTCCTTCGTCGCCGCGGGCGACGCCGCCCACGACGAGGACGGCACCCCGTTCACCACGACGACCGACCACTGGTACTGGGTGTCCGGCCTCGTCGTCGACGCGCCCCGCGCCGTCGACACGCTCGCCGTCCTCGGGGACTCGATCACGGACGGGCGCGGCTCGACCGTCGGGGCCGACCATCGGTGGCCCGACTACCTCGCGGACCAGGTCTCGCAGGCCCCCGTCGGGGAGCGGTACGGCGTGATGAACCAGGGCATCGGCGCGAACCGCGTCCTGTCGAACGCGACGAGCCTCGGCGCCCTGGCGCGCTTCGACCGCGACGTGCTCGCCAAGCCGGACGTCGAGACCGTCATCGTGCTGGAGGGCATCAACGACATCGGCAACGGCGACGCGACCTCGGCCGACCAGCTCGTCGCGGCCTACCGCCAGCTCCTCGCCCGGGCGCACGCCGTGGGCGTCTGCGTGGTGGGCGGCACGCTCACGCCGTTCGAGGGCGCCTTCTACTACGACGCGACCAAGGAAGCCGTCCGTGCGGACGTGAACCAGTGGATCCGCACGACCGACGAGCTCGACGGCGTCGTCGACTTCGACGCCGCCGTCCGCGACCCCGCCGCACCTCGGCGCCTCCTCCCCCAGCACGACTCCGGGGACCACCTGCATCCCGGCGACGCCGGGTACGCCGCGATGGCGGCCGCCGTCGACCCCGAGGTGCTGCGCTGCCACCGCTGACGGGTTGCCTCTCCAGGGGCGCCTGCGTGAGGACATGCGTGTGATCGAACGCGAGGGTGAGTGCTCAGCGCCGTGGCCGCTCGCGGCTGTCGTTCAGTTGACCTGAGAGATGTCCTGTCCGCCCACGAGCGCTTGGCTGACGAGGGTGAACAACGCCGACGCGACCACTGCGCAGACATACGTGATCGTCACCGCCCGGCGGCGCAGGGGGCCCACAGTCCACTGCGCTGCGACTGCGGGGAAGGGGAGGATCGCCCAGGCCAGATACGGCAGAGCCGCGAGGACCAGGAGGGGGAAGCCGTAGGAGACCACCACCCGCCAGCGAGGCACACTTGCTTCCATGGCCGCGACCCTACGGGTTAGACCGGCAGCTGGTGTCGTTGGAAACGGTGAGCGCTGCCTTGCTCCGCACCGTATTGATCGCCAGGCAGCTGGTCAGGTCGGATCCCAGCCAATTCATGCCGACCCGGTAGTTGTACCCCAATCACGCTCTCACTTCCTCAGGGAAAGATTCGCCAGGACGATAATGCCACGTCTTCAACGCGCCAGAGAAGGCCGTGGAGAACCCCTATGCCGACCTTGCAGGACGGGCGACATTTGATTTCGCGTTATTTGTCAACTTCGCATGCGTCTTCATTATTTGTTTTATCGCGCACACGGGGATCAATACGACGCACCTTGCTGCGACCGCCGCAATCTCGCTCTCGCCTGCGCGGACCGCCCAGGGCCTGGCAAGATCAACCCATGCACGAGCGCGCAGGGAAGCCGGCCCAGGACAGCGACCTCATCGACGTCGACCAGGTGGTGGGCGCGTACTACGACCTGACGCCGGATCCTTCGGACCCGGGCCAGCAGGTGGTGTTCGGCACGTCGGGGCACCGCGGCTCGAGCCTCGACACCGCGTTCAACGAGGCGCACATCGCCGCGATCACGCAGGCGATCGTGGAGTACCGCACCTCGCAGGGCACGGACGGGCCGCTGTTCATCGGCCGGGACACCCACGCCCTGTCGCTGCCGGCGTGGCAGACGGCGCTGGAGGTGCTGGCGGCCGCGGGCGTCACCGTCATGGTCGACGCGCGCGACTCGTTCACGCCCACCCCGGCGGTGTCGCAGTCGATCCTCATCCACAACGGCGCGACGACGGGCGACGGCGTCCGGACGGAGGGCCCGGGCCTCGCGGACGGCATCGTCGTCACGCCGTCGCACAACCCGCCGCGCGACGGCGGCTTCAAGTACAACCCGCCGCACGGCGGCCCCGCCGGCTCCGAGGCGACCGGCTGGATCGCGGACCGCGCCAACGAGATCCTGCGGACCGGCGGGCTCGCGTCCGTGCGCCGCGTCTCGCTCGAGGACGCGCTCGCCGCCGACACCACGCACAAGCACGACTTCCTGACGACGTACGTCGACGACCTGCCGAACGTCGTCGACCTCGAGGCGATCCGTGCCTCCGGCGTCCGCATCGGCGCGGACCCGCTGGGCGGCGCGTCGGTGGAGTACTGGGGCGCGATCGCCGAGCGCTACGACCTCGACCTCACCGTGGTGAACCCGCAGGTCGACCCGCGCTGGTCGTTCATGACGCTCGACTGGGACGGCAAGATCCGCATGGACTGCAGCTCCCCGTACGCGATGGCGTCGCTGGTGGAGCGCATGACCGGGGACGCCCCGTTCGACGTCGCGACCGGGAACGACGCCGACTCCGACCGGCACGGCATCGTCACCCCCGACGCAGGGCTGATGAACCCGAACCACTACCTGGCCGTGGCGATCGAGTACCTGTACGGCGGCGCCCGTCCGGGCTGGCCGGACGGTGCGGCGATCGGCAAAACCCTCGTCTCCTCGGCTCTCATCGACCGCGTCGCGTCCGGCCTGGACCGGCGGCTGGTCGAGGTGCCGGTGGGCTTCAAGTGGTTCGTGCCCGGCCTGCTGGACGGCGAGATCGGCTTCGGCGGCGAGGAGTCGGCCGGGGCGTCGTTCCTGCGTCACGACGGCCGGGTGTGGTCGACCGACAAGGACGGCCTGATCCTCGCCCTGCTGGCCGCGGAGATCATCGCGACCACCGGCCGCACCCCGTCCGAGCACCACGCCGACCTCGTCGCCCGGCACGGCGAGTCCTGGTACGCCCGGGTGGACGCCCCGGCGTCGCGGGACCAGAAGGCGCGGCTCGCCGCCCTGTCCCCCGACGCGGTGACGTCGACCACGCTCGCGGGGCAGGACATCACCGCGACGCTCACCGAGGCGCCGGGAAACGGGGCGAAGATCGGCGGCCTCAAGGTGACGACCTCCGACGCCTGGTTCGCCGCGCGCCCGTCGGGCACGGAGGACGTGTACAAGATCTACGCCGAGTCCTTCGTGTCGGCGGACCACCTCGCCGAGGTCCAGGCCGCCGCCAAGGAGCTGGTCGACGGCGCGCTCGGCGACGCCTGATTCGTTCCAGCGATGACGCTCGGCGCCGACTGACACCTTCCTGAGAAGCGCCCGCGCGCGCCGCGGTCACATCGCGGTCTCAATTTGATTTCAACAGGCAACCTTTTTATGTTTGCTCCTCGCAACCAACCGGGGGGTGGGCAAGCATGCCTGAGCACGCGAGGTTCGAGGAGCTCCAGCGCCAGCTGCGGGCCGTCGGCGTCGTCAAGCGGACCATCGTGCGCAACCTGCCGCACGACTGTCCGGTCGGCCCTACGTCCGTGCTCTCCACCCTGCACCGCCAGGGGCCGATGCGGCTGAGCCGCCTGGCCGACCTGCTCTGGGTCGACGCCTCCGTCACGAGCCGGCACGCGTCGCACGCCGTCGACCGCGGCTGGGTCGAGCGCACGCCCGACCCGGCCGACGGACGGTCGTCGATCCTCAGCATCACGGCCGCGGGGCGGGGGATGCTCGAGCAGATCTCCGGCCGCAGCGCCCAGCTGCTCGCCGACCGGATGACCGACTGGGACGACGACGAGATCGACCAGCTCGCCGGCCTTATGGCCCGCCTGCACGGCAGCTTCGCGGACTGCCCCCCGGCCGCACGCACCGCGGTCCCGGCGTCGGCCTGACGGCCGGCCCGCCCTCACGCAGTACCTCGAGAGGATCTTCATGGCAACGACCACAGCGGCGCCCGCGCACGCCCGGCGCTCAGCCCCAGGAGGGCACGCCGGGTCCGGCGGCGGCGTCTCGATGACGCACCGGCAGATCCTGGAGGCCCTGTCGGGCCTGATGCTCGGCATGTTCGTGGCGATCCTGTCGTCCACGATCGTCTCGAACGCCCTGCCCGAGATCATCACCGACCTCGGCGGCGGCCAGTCGGCCTACACCTGGGTCGTCACCGCGTCCCTGCTGTCGATGACGGCGACCACCCCGCTGTGGGGCAAGCTCGCGGACCTGTTCAGCAAGAAGGTGCTGGTCCAGGTCGCGCTCGTGATCTTCGTGCTCGCCTCCGCGGCCGCCGGCCTGGCCCAGTCCGCGGAGTGGCTGATCGTGTGCCGCGTGCTGCAGGGCATCGGGACCGGCGGGCTGTCGGCCCTGGCCCAGATCGTCATGGCGACGATGATCGCGCCGCGCGAGCGGGGCCGGTACTCCGGCTACCTCGGGGCGACGTTCGCCGTCGCCACGGTGGGCGGCCCGCTGCTGGGCGGCGTGATCACCGACACCGACTGGCTCGGCTGGCGCTGGTGCTTCTACGTGGGCGTGCCGTTCGCGCTCGTCGCGCTGATCGTGCTGCAGAAGACGCTGCACCTGCCCGTCGTCAAGCGCGACGGCGTGAAGATCGACTGGGGCGGCGCGTTCCTGTCCACGGCCGCCGTGTGCCTGCTGCTGCTGTGGGTCACGTTCGCCGGCGACAAGTACGACTGGAACTCGTGGCAGACGTACGCGATGGTCGGCGGCGCGCTCGTGCTCGTGCTGCTGTTCGTGCTCGTCGAGTCCAAGGTCGCCGAGCCCGTCATCCCCATGCGGCTGTTCCGCAACCGGACCGTCGCGCTCGCCTCGGTCGCCTCGCTGTTCGTGGGCGTGGCGATGTTCGCCGGCACGATCTTCTTCAGCCAGTACTTCCAGCTGGCGCGCGACAAGTCGCCGACGATGGCCGGCGTCATGACCATCCCGATGATCGGCGGCCTGTTCGTCTCCTCCACCCTGTCGGGCCTGATCATCACCAGGACGGGCCGTTGGAAGGCCTGGCTCGTCTCCGGCGCGGTGCTCCTGACCGGCGGCCTGGGGCTGCTGAGCACGATCCGCTACGACACCGAGTACTGGCACGTCGCCGTCTTCATGGCTGTGATGGGCGTCGGCGTCGGCATGATGATGCAGAACCTGGTGCTGTGCACGCAGAACCAGGTGACCACCGCCGACCTGGGCTCCGCCAGCTCCCTCGTCACGTTCTTCCGCTCGCTGGGCGGGGCGATCGGCGTCTCCGCGCTGGGCGCCGTCCTCGCGCACCGCATCCCCGACTACGTCGCGGACGGCCTGGCAGACCTCGGCCCGAAGGGTGCCGCCCTGGCGAAGAGCGTCGGCAGCGGCAGCTCCACCAAGATCCCGGACATGGACCAGGTCCCCGAGCCGCTGCGCAGCGTCCTGGAGAGCGCCTACGGGCACGGCATCGCGGACCTCTTCCTCATCGGCGCCTGCGCCGCGTTCGTCGCCTTCCTCCTCGTGGTGTGCATCAAGGAGGTGCCGTTGCGCACCCGGAACGCCGCCGAGCAGGCTGCCGACGGCGCGCCCGCCGGCGCACCCCAGGAGCTCGCCGCGCAGCCGTCCGTGGCCTCGTCCGCCAGCCCGGCCACAGGCGCTGCCGCTGCTGCCACCGAGGTGGTTGACCAGGACGGCGGCGCGTCGTCCGACATGGCCGGCGTGCCCGTGCAGGGGCTGGTCCGTGGTGCCGAGGGCGCTCCGCTGCCCCAGGCCGCGATCACGCTCATCTCCCTCGGCGGGCGTCAGCTCGGTCTCGCCCTCTCCCGGTCGGACGGCACGTACGCCGTCGGCGCGCCGGGCGCGGGCACGTACGTGCTCATCGCCTCGGCGGACGGGTACCAGCCGCAGGCCTCGACCGTCGTCGTCGGCACCACCCCGCTGGCCCACGACGTGCTGCTGAGCGGGACCAGCGGGCTGCGCGGTGTCGTGGTCGGCCCCGACCGGCTGCCCGTGGCCGGCGCGATGGTGCTCGTCACGGACGTGCGCGGCGACCTGCAGGCCACCGCCACGACGGCGGAGGACGGGGTGTTCGCGGTCGAGGAGCTCGTGCCCGGACCGGTCACCGTCGCCGTGAACGCCGACGGCTTCCGCCCGCGGGCGCTGCCCGTCGAGGTGGGCACGGTCGGCGTCACGCGCGTCGACGTCGAGCTCGCGGCCGGCGCCCGGGTCACGGGCGTGGTGCGCGCGCCGCACGGGCCGCTCGCGGACGCCCGTGTCACCCTGCTCGACGCCGCGGGCAACGTGGCGGGCACCGCCACGACCGGGGACGACGGCGCCTACGCGTTCAGCGACCTGAGCGGCGGCGACTACACCGTGATCGCGACGGGCTACCCGCCGGCCGCGTCGGCCCTGAGCCTCGCCGGGCACGGTGTGGACGACCACGACATCGCGCTCGCGCACCCCGCGGAGTGAGCGGCATGCTGACCGCCACCGTCCGCACCCCCGACGGGTGGGCCGTGCCGCACGCCGTCGTCACCCTCACCGACGCCGCCGGCGCCCAGGTGCTGCGGACCGGCGCGGACGACGACGGCATCGTGCGCGGCGAGGCCGCGCTGCGGCCGGGCGCGTACGTCGCCATCGTGACGGCCGTGGGCTACGCACCGTCGGCGTCCACGACGATCGTCACCGCGGCGGGGCACGCCGCCGTCGGCACGGTCACCCTGTCCCGGCAGGGCGGCACAGAGCTGCCGCCTCCCGGGCCGTGGACGATCGACCCGGCGCACTCCTCCGTCACCGCCGTGGCCCAGCACCTGGGCATCTCCAGCGTGCGGGGCCGGTTCACGGAGCTGGCCGGCCGGATCGACGTCGCGGCGGGCGACGTGTCCCGGTCGGGGGTGGCCGCGGTGATCGCGGCGGCGTCGATCGACACCGGCAACGAGTACCGGGACACGCACCTGCGGTCCCCGGACTTCCTCGACGTGGAGCGGTTCGAGCACATCACGTACCGCTCGTCCGGGCTCACCCCGGTCACCCCCGGCCGCTGGACCGTGCACGGAGAGCTCACCCTGCACGGCCTGGCCCACCCGGTCGACCTCGACCTGACCTACCTGGGGACCGGGGCCGACGCGGAGGGGGTGACCCGCGCGGCGTTCCGCGCCACCACCGAGCTCCGCCGGGACGCCTTCGCGATCCGCTACAACGAGGTCGCCGCGGCCGGCGTGGCGATCGTCGGCACCACCCTCAAGGTGGAGCTCGAGGTCCAGGCCGTGCAGGGCGCCGCCGCCGTCTGATCGGCGGCCGTCACTCGCAGGCGACCCCGTCGCCGTCGCCGTCCAGCTGCGACGAGTAGCCGGGGTCGCCGCGCCGCACCGGCGCTGCGCCGGCGGCCCGCGCATCGGCGCAGCGCGCGAACGGGCCCTGCTCGTCCGCGGCGGAGGGATCCGTCGCGGACGGGTCGCCCTTCCCCTCGACCGACGGTGCCGACCCGCCGGAGGGCAGGGGCTCGTCGGGGCAGCCGGACAGGACGCGCGCGATGGCGTCGTGCTCACCCCGCGTGACCCACAGCGCGTACGCCTGCTTCACGGCGACCTGCCGTGCCACGTACTGGCAGCGGAACGCCTTGCTCGGCGGCAGCCAGGTCGCGGCGTCGCCGTCGCCCTTGCCGGCGTTGGTCGGGCCGTCGGCCGCGAGCAGGTTGAGCGGGTCGTTGGCGAGGCGTCGGCGCACCTCGTCGTCGAGCTGCTGCGCACCCTTCTGCCACGCGTCGGACAGCGCGACGACGTGGTCGATCTGCACCGCGGTAGACGTGGTCTGCCCCCGACGGAAGTCGATGGAACGTCCCGTGTAGGGGTCGTCGAGCACGCCGCTCAGCACGATGCAGTCGTGGGTCTTCGGGTCGGTGACGGTGCGGCTCAGGTCGCGCGCCAGGATGTCGTTGCGCGTGTCGCAGCCGTTGTGGTCGACGTCCGCCCACGCCGGCCCGAACTGGTCCCGCGAGTAGCCGGTCTTGGGTGCGCGGCCCTTCACCGGCAGCGTGTCGAGCGCGACGAGCGCGGTGCCCGACGCCGCCGGAGCGGTCCCCGTGGGTGCGGGCGCGGCGGACGTGTCGACCTCCGCGCCGCCGAGATCGGTGGCCGCCGGCTCGAGACCGCCGGCGCAGCCACCGAGCAGGAGCGCGACGACGACTCCCAGCGCGGCGACACCACCGCGCGGTGCGACGGACGGTCGCACGGAGCTCCTGGCCCTCACCGGGCGGGGTGCGCGAGCAGGTCGGCGTGCTCGGGGTGACGCTGCACGTAGGCCTTGATGAAGGGGCAGAGGGGCACGATCTTCTTCCCCGCCGCACGGACCTGCGCGAGCGCGCCCGCGGCGAGCTGCGACCCGATCCCCTGGCCCTCGAACGCCGGGTCGACCTCCGTGTGCGTGAAGACGACCGCGCCCTCCGCCAGCTCGTAGTACGCGCCGCCCGCCGTGCGTCCGTCGTCGAGCCGGGCGAGGAAGACCTGCTGGTCGGGGTCCTCGACCACGGTGACGTGGGTCGGCGCGGTCCCTGTGTCGTTCATGGCCCCCATCCTGGCCGCTGCCGCCGACATCTGTCGCCTCCCGGTGCGAGAATCCGCAGGTGACAGTGCCCACTCCCGGGGCCTCCGACGCGGCGTCGGGCCACCGGGCCCGCAACCCGTACCTCGACGTCCTGCGCGTCCCCGGCGCCGCCCGCTTCTCCGCCGCGGGCGTGATCGCCCGGCTCCCTATGTCGATGGTCGGCATCAGCACCGTGCTCATGGTGCAGACCCTGTACGGCTCGTACGCGATGGCGGGCCGCGTCTCCGCGGTGCTCGTGGTCGCGCAGGCGATCGTGTCGCCGCAGATCGCGCGCGTCGTCGACCGCCGCGGGCAGGCGCGCGTCATGACGCCGCTGCTGGTCGCGACGACCGTCGGGCTGCTCGGCCTGGTCGCGGCCGCGCTGTCGGGCGCGCCGGAGTGGGTGCTGTGGGCGCTGGCCGCGGTGGGCGGGGCGTCGCAGGGCTCGTACGGGTCGCTCGTGCGGGCGCGCTGGTCGCGCGCGCTCGACGACCCGCGGCGCCTGCACACCGCGTACTCCCTGGAGGCTGCGCTCGACGAGCTCGTCTTCATCGTCGGTCCGGTGGTCGCGACCACCCTCGCGACGACGGTCGCCCCCGCGGGCGGGCTGCTCGTCGCCGCGATCGTCGGCGGCGGCGGCGCGGCCTGGTTCCTCAGCCAGCGGAGCACCGAGCCGCCGTCGGGCCGGGTGGCGGTGCCCGCGGACGGCGAGCACCTCGGGACGGTCGCGCACCCGGACGTCGTCGCGCTCGACCACCGCTCCGCGATCCGGATGGCGGGCATGCCCGTGCTGGCCGTCGTCTTCGTCGCGATGGGCGTCATGTTCGGCTCGAGCGACGTCGCGACGGTCGCGTTCGCGGAGGAGCAGGGCGTCAAGGGGATGGCCGGACTGGTGCTGGCGTGCTTCGCGCTGGGCTCGATGATCTCCGGGCTCGCGTACGGAGCTCGGCACTGGGTGTCGCCGTTGTCCACCCGGTTCGCGATCGGCGCGTGCGCGATCGCCGTCGGCGTCTCGATGTTCTTCTTCGTGCACCACATCGCGGTGCTGGCCGTCGTCATGTTCGTGACCGGGTTCGCCATCGCGCCCACCCTCGTCAACGGGAACGCGCTGGTGCAGGCCCTCGTGGCGCCGCACCAGCTCACCGAGGGCCTCACGTGGGTGGGCACCTCGCTCGGCGTCGGGGTGTCGCTCGGGTCGTGGCTCGCGGGAGTGGCGATCGACGCCGCGGACTCGCACGCCGGTTTCGTCGTCACGATGTCCGGCGGCTGGCTGTGCGCGATCCTCGCCGTCGTCGCCCTGCCGGGGATGCGGAGACGACGGCCGTACGCGGCGGCGACCTGAGCCCAGCCGGTACCTTCAGGTGGTGCCCACCCTGACAGAGTTCCTGCTCGCCCGGATCGACGAGGACGCGACGACGGCGCGCACGGTCCCGCCCGGCGCGGTCCGCGCCGTCGGGTACGACGCCGACCGGCTGCTGGCCGAGTGCGACGCCAAGCGACGGATCGTGGAGCTCGCGTACGAGGCCACGGGTCTCGACATGACCGTCGACCTCGACCGCGCGGTCACGGCGCGCGCCGACAGCGGGGTCGAGTTCGTCGGCGAGCGCATCCTGCGCGCGCTCGCCCTGCCGTACGTGCACCACCCGGAGTTCCGGCCGGAGTGGCGGCTGTGACCGCCGGCTACGGCTCCGGGTGCCGCGCGTCGTAGCGCCAGAACCGGGGCTGGGACCGCACGACGAGCCACAGGACGGCGACGCACGCCAGGCCGCCGACGACGGCCGCCCAGCCCTCGCCGAACCAGGTGGCCTCGGTGCCGAGCACCATCTCGCCGAGGCGCGGCCCGCCCGCGACCACCACGATGAACACGCCCTGCAGGCGGCCACGCATGTGGTCCGGCGTCGCCGTCTGCAGGATCGACTGCCGGAACACCGACGAGATCGCGTCGGAGCCGCCCGCCAGCAGCAGCGCCACACCGGCCAGCACCACGGCGCCCCACAGCACGCCGTCGGGCGAGTCCGGCCCGACGGCGACCAGGACCGCGCCGAACGCGGCGACGCACACGCCCCATGACGTGATGGCCCAGACGATGACCCGGCCCTGCCACCGCACGCCCACCAGCGCGCCGGAGAACACGCTCGCCAGGATGCCGCCCACCGCGAACCCGGCTGCCAGCACGCCCGTCGTCGTCGCGCCGCCGCCCAGGTACACCGCGCCCGCGGCAGGCCAGAGCACGCGCGGGAACGCGAGGACCATGGCCGCCAGGTCGACGACGAACGTCGTGCGGACGTTGGGACGCGTCGCCAGGTAGCGCAGCCCGTCGAGCACGGAGCCCAGCCCGACGACGCGGCGCCGCGCCGGCGCCGCCGTCAGGTCGCCGTCCGTGGACGGCTCTGGCGGCACGGCCGGGAGGCGCCACACCGCCCACAGGGCGGCGGTGAACAGCAGCGCGTCGAGCGTGTAGGCGACGCCGTACCCGCCCCACCCGACGAGGGTCGCGCCGATGAGCGGCCCGCCCGTGAGCGCGACGTTCATCGACAGCGTCTGCAGCGCGTTGGCGGCCGGCATGAGCCGTGGCTCCAGCAGCCGCGGCACGATCGACGTCCGCGCCGGGTTGTTGATGGCGAACGCCGCGGACTGCAGCGCCACCAGCCCGTACAGCAGGTTCACGGACCCGACGTCCAGCCACGCCTGCGCCGCGATGGCGGCCGTCACCAGCCACAGCACCGCCGACGCGAGCAACGACACCCGGCGCCGGTCGTAGTGGTCCACGAGCGCCCCGCCGTACAGACCGAGCGCGACCAGCGGGACGAGCGCCGCGATGCCGAGCGTCCCGACCGCGAGCGTCGAGCCCGTCAGCGCGTACACCTGGAGGCCCACCGCGACCACCGTGACCTGCGTGCCGACGTTCGACACGCCCAGACCCCACCACAGCCGTCGGAACGCCGGAGAGACGCGCAGCGGGGTGAGGTCGGCGATCAGGCGGGGCACGATGACCCACAGTAGGCGCGTCCCGTGGGCAGCCCCGGGCGGGTCTGCCGGTCGAACCGGTGATCCTCCGCCCGGGACCGCCCACGTGCCCCTTCCATCGCCGACGTGTCGTGGGCGCGGCCCGGCCCCCTGCGCCGTGCTGCGCCCACGCCGACCCCAGCCGGGGCGGAGCTGCCACGGGACACTCCCCAGTGATCCCCCGTGACAGCGCCGCCCCGTCCGGAGCCGGTGCCGGCTCCGGAGGGGTCAGCGGTGGTCGACCGCAGGCACCGGCCGACGACGCAGCACGAGCGCGAGGCCGGACAGCATCAGCAGCAGCGCCAGACCCAGCAGCCGCAGGTCGGCGCCCGTCGTCGGCAGCGACTCCGTCGTGCCGACCGCCGCCGCCTGCATCACGCCGTCCGACATCCCGCCGTCCGCCACCGCGGCCGACACGACCGGACCGCCCAGCGGGGTGGTCGAGCCGTCACCGGTGCCGTTGTCGCCGGTCCCGTTTCCGCCGTTGTCGTTGGTGCCGGAGCCGTCACCAGGGTCGGTGCCGTCACCAGGGTCCGTACCGTCACCGGGGTCGGTGCCGTCACCAGGATCGGTGCCGTCACCAGGATCGGTGCCGTCACCAGGGTCCGTACCGTCACCAGGGTCCGTACCGTCACCAGGATCGGTGCCGTCACCAGGGTCGGTCGCGGTCGTGCCGTCCTCGAGGACGTCGTCCACGAGGCCGTCCTCCGCGAGGAGGTCGTCCGTCACGGCGCCGAGGTCGCCGTCGAGCAGGTCGTTCGCCGTCTGGTTGACGTCCTCGACCACGTGCTCGACCAGCTCGTCGGTGACGCCCTCCTGCGGCTCGTCGGCGCCGATGATGTCGTCCACGACACCGTCCTCGCCCACGATCCCGTCGACGGTGCCCTCGACGAGGTCGTCCGTCCCCAGCAGGTCGTCGACCGCACCGGTGGAGTCGACGACGTCGTTCAGCACCGGGTCCAGACCCTGGTCCTCCAGCAGGTCGTCGACCAGGCCGCCCTCCGCGGTCAGGTCGTCCACGACGCCCGGCAGGTCACCGGCCGTCACCGAGTCCAGCGTCGAGTCGACGTCGTCCACGACGGCCTCGACCACACCGTCGGTCACGCCGTCCTGCGGCTCGTCCGCGCCGACGACGTCGTCCACGACGCCGTCCTCACCGAGCAGGCCGCCGACCGTGTCCTGCACCGTCGACCCCGTGCCCAGCAGGTCGTCCACCGCACCGGTGGAGCCGACGACGTCGCTCAGCACCGGGTCCAGACCCTGGTCCTCCAGCAGGTCGTCGACCAGGCCGTCCTCCGCGGTCAGGTCGTCGACGACGCCCGGCAGGTCACCGGCCGCCAGCGATCCCAGCACCGAGTCGACGTCGTCCACCACGGCCTCGACCACGTCGTCGGTCAGACCGTCCTGCGGCGCGTCCGCGCCGACGACGTCGTCCACGATCCCGTCCGGACCGAGCAGGCCGTCCAGCAGCCCACCGAGGTCACCGAGGTCACCGAGGTCACCGAGGTCACCGAGGTCACCGAGGTCACCGAGGTCACCGAGGTCACCGAGGTCACCGAGGTCACCGACGATGGTGTCCGTCGCGCCGTCCTCCAGCGCGTCGTCGAGCACGCCGTCATCGGCGACCACCGAGTCGACCACTCCGGCCAGGTCGCCCGACGCGACCTCACCGAGCACGGCGTCGACGTCGTCGAGCGCGTGCTCCACGACCTCGTCCGTCACGCCCGCCTCGGGCTCGTCGGCTCCGAGGACGTCGTCGACGACACCATCCGCACCGACGAGGCCGTCCACCGTGCTCTCGACGGTCGGCTCCGTGCCGAGTGCGTCGTCGACCGTGGCAGCCACGTCCGAGACGCCACCGAGGACCTCGTCCACCGTGGTGTCCAGGGTCGCCCCCGCACTGCCCAGGTCGCCCAGGTCACCCAGGTCACCGAGGTCGCCCAGGTCAGCCGGGCCACCCAGACCGTCGAGGCCCGGCGGGCCGGCGGCCGCGTCGCCCTCGAGCGCGTCGTCCACCAGGCCGTCGTCGGCGACGACGGAGTCGAGGACGCCGTCCAGGTCGCCCGCCGTCACGTCGTCGAGCGTGGTGTCGACGTCGTCGAGCGCGTGCTCCACGACCTCGTCCGTCACGCCGGCCTCGGGCTCGTCGGCGCCGAGGACGTCGTCCACGACCCCGTCCTCACCGGCCACGGCGTCGGTCACGCCGTCGACGGTCGCGCCCACGGTGTCCTGCACGGCGGTGCCGGTGCCCAGGACGCCGTCCACCGCACGGGTGGCGGAGTCGGCGGTCTCGCCGACCTGGTCCACCGCCTGGTCGACGCCCTGGTCCTCCAGCGCGTCGTCGGCGACCCCGTCCTCTGCGGTCACGTCGTCGACGACCCTGTCGAGGTCGCCGGCGGCGAGGTGGCCCACCGTCTCCTCGACGTCGTCGGCCACGTGCTCGACGGCCCGGTCGGTGACGCCCGCCTCGGGCGCGTCGGCACCGAGGACGTCGTCCACGACCCCGTCGTCACCCGTGACGCCGTCGACGGTGTCCCGCACCGCCGAGCCGGTCCCGAGCGCCTCGTCCGCGGCGCCGGCCACGTCCGAGACCTCGTCCGAGACCTGCTCCACGACCTTGTCGACGGCCGCCCCGGCATCGCCGGCACCGGCCTTCGCGTCGGCCTTGGCGCCGTCCTGCGCGGGCTCGGCGGTGCCGGCCTCGTCGGGCGTCGTGCCGCCGGCGGCCTGGTCGCCCCCGGAGGTCCTGTCGCCCTGGTCGGACGGCTGGTCCTCGACGGCGTCGTCCAGGACGCCGTCCTGGCCCGCGACGTCGTCGACGACCCCCTGGACGTCACCGGACTGCACGTCGTCCGCGGTCTGGTGCACGTCCTCGGCGACCGCGTCCACGAGGTCGTCCGTCGTCGTGGCGGACTGCTCGTCCGGTCCCACGACGTCGTCGACCACGCCGTCCGCACCGGCGACGGCGTCGACGACGTCCTCCACCGGGTCCGTGTCGACCTTCGGCAGGTCGACCGGCGTCTTGAGCGACGCGTCGCTCGTCTCCTCGGAGACCTGGCTGAGATGCAGGTCGACCGAGGTGTTCTCTCCGACGGTGACGTCGGCGACGTCCCCGTCCGCAGCTTGGGCCATCACGGCCCCGGCGACCACGAGGCCGCCTGCGACGAGCGCGGTGTTCACGGCTCGCCGGACATACGTATGCATGATCCGCTCCTGACTGACGTGGTGCGCGGGTGGCAGACGCCGCCCGCGGTCGCTGTCGCGCGAGAGGGCGCGACGCGGCCACGTCAGGCAGGAGAGACGGGGATGTCCAGGGAGACCGCGGGGAGGCGGTCGAGCTGGTCGGCCGTGAGGACCGTCCAGCCACGCGAGGTCACGTGGGCACGGCCCACGAGGTCGGCGGCGGCGTCGCCACCGGCCCCGCGGGAGGTGGAGAGCGAGGCCCCGCCGGCCGCAGCGACGGCGGGCGACGAGGGGGTGGCGGGGTCCGGCCCGCGGTCCGCCGGGACGGCGGTCGGGAGCTCGGCGGCCACGACCTCGGGCACGAGCGGCAGGCTCGGCGCGTCCGAGGTGGTCGGCAGGGACGTCAGGGACGGCGCGGCCGGCACGGTCCGCGTGGCCGGCACGGCGCCCCGCGAGGACGCGGCGGGCTCGACGGCGGTGGCGGCCGGTGCCGACGACGGCGCGACGGCGACCGGCACGGAGGCAGCGGGCGTGGTAGCGGGCGTGGCAGCCGGCGCGGGTGCCGGGTCGAGCACCGGGTCGAGGACGGGGTCCAGGACCGGGTCGAGGGCGGGCGCCGTGACGTCCGTGACGGGCTCGACGACCGGTGCGAGCACTCCCCCGACAGGCTCGACGACAGGCGCCAGCGCGTCGACCACGGGGGCGGTGGCGTTCAGGACCGGGTCCAGCACCGGCTGGAGCGAGCCCGTCACGGGCGCCACCAGCCGGACGACCGGGTCGAGCACCGGGTCCAGCGTGCGCACGACCGGAGCGACGACCGCGCCCACCCCGTCCGTGACCGGGGCGAGGGGCTTGACCACCTCGTCGACCACGCGGCCGACCGGCTCGAGCACGGGCGACGTCGCGTTCGTGACCGGGGACAGCACGTCGGCGACCGTGTCGGTCACCGGGGCGAGCGTCTCGCCGACTGGGGTGGTGACGTCCTCGACCACGCCCGCCACCGGGTCGATCACCGGCGCCAGGGGCGTCAGGACGCCCTCGACGATCGCGCCGACCGGCGCCGTCACCGCACCGAGCGGCTGCACCGCACGCTCGATCAGCTCCGCTCCGGGCAGCTCCGATCCGGGCAGCTCCGGCGACGTCGGGGTTGCCGGCTCGGCGTCGTCCGCGCGCTCGGTGGTGTCGGCCGGCTCGTCCTGTCCCGTCGGCGCTGCGGGCTTCGGAGCGGCCTTCTCCGGTGCAGCCGAGCCGGCCTCGCCGTCCTGCTCGGCGTTCGCCGCGTCCTCGCTGCTCGCGGCCGGCTCGGCGTCCCCGGCGGGCTCGGTGTCCTCGGCGGGCTGGCCCTTCTCGGTGCTCTTGGCCGGCTCGCTGTTCTTGTCGGGCGCGCTGTTCGCGGCGGGCTGGTTCTTGCCGGTGCTCGCGGGCTGCTCGGTGCTCGCGGGCTGCTCCGCACCGGCGGGCGCCTCGTGCGTGGTCAGCTCCTGGGTGACGCTGTCGACGGCCTGCTCGGCGGGTGCGACGGCGTCGTGCACGGCCTTCCGCACCGGCTCGAGCGTCTCCCGCACGGGCGCGACGGCCTTGTCGAGGACGTCGCGCAGCGGATGTGCCCCGGGAGCCTTCGCCGTGGCGGCGGGCTTCGACGCGGGCGAGGTCTGCGGCTGCTCCGCGGGCTGCTCGGCGGGCTGCTCGGCGGGCTGCTGGCCGTGGTCGACGAGCGTGCGGACGAGGGACGTCACCGGGCCGTCGGCCCGGCCACCGTCGTCGGCGGACGCGGAGCCCGCGACGGCCACGCTCAGCGCGGCGGCTCCCAGCAGTCCGGCCGCGGCGGCCCCGGCGCGCGCGAACCACCGACGGCGTGCTGCCGCCGGCGCTCGGTCCACGCTGCGTGCCACTCGGCCCCCTTCGATGCCACGCTGGTCATGCACATGCCATGACCCACGTCACACTGTGACGCCCGAGCAACGGTCTCGCAACAGCACCGCCGAAAATTTCACCCGGTGGCGCGGACGCCTCAGGCTACCGAGGTGCCGAACAGCAGCCCGAGGGCGTACGTGACCGCCGCCGCGCCGAACCCGATCGCGAGCTGGCGCAGCGCACGCGTCCAGGGCGACGTGCCCGAGAGCAGACCGGTGATCGCGCCCGTGACCAGCAGCGACAGCCCGACGAACCCGGACGCCACGAGGATCGCCTGGACGCCCGTGAGCCCCAGCAGGTACGGCAGCACGGGGATCAGCGCGCCGGACGCGAAGAAGCAGAAGCTCGAGATCGCCGCGCCCCAGGCGGTCCCGTGGGTCTCCAGGTCGTCGTCCGCCTCCGCCCCCGCGGCGCCGGACACGGCGTCGGACGGGGCGGGCTCGTCGTGCAGGACCTCGGGCGCCAGCGTCCCGGTCGCGGCCAGCCCGGCCAGGACGCGGTCGGCCCGCCCCTGCGCCTCGTCGGCGGCCATGCCCCGCGCCCGGTAGACGAGCGCGAGCTCGTTGGCGTCGACGTCGAGGTGCGGCAGCGCGCCCGCGCTCTTCGGGTCGGGCGTGGACGCCTCGAGCAGCTCGCGCTGCGAGCGCACGGAGACGAACTCGCCCGCGCCCATCGACAGCGCGCCGGCGAGGAGACCCGCGACGCCCGTGAGGAGCACGGTCTGGGACCCGACGCCGGAGGCGCCGATGCCGAGCACGAGGGCGAGGTTGGAGACGAGGCCGTCGTTGGCGCCGAAGACGGCGGCGCGGAACGTGCCGGACATCCGGTTGCGTCCCCGGGTCGCGAGCGCCCGCACGACCTCCTCGTGGATCTGCTCGTCCGCCGCCATCGTCGGGGTCGCGAACTCCTCGCGGTCGTACGTCGAGCGCGCCTCCGCGCGCTGGGCGAGCGCGAGCACGAACACGCCACCGAAGCGGCGGGCGAAGAGGCCGAGCATGCGGGTGCGCAGGTCGCCGCGCAGCGGCCTGCCGACGTCGTCCCCCAGGAGGTCGAGCCAGTGCTGCTCGTGCCGTCCCTCGGCGTCGGCGAGCGCGAGCAGGACGGCGCGCTCCTCGCCGGTGCGGCGGCGGGCGAGGTCGCGGTACGTCGCGGCCTCGGCCCGCTCGTCGGCGAGGTATCGGCGCCAGCGTCGGACGTCCGCGGGGCGGCGTGCAGGGCGGTCGGGCGCGGGCATGGCGGTGCCGTCGGTCATGCCGTCATGATGTCCGCTGCGGGGCGGCTGCGGGTTCCGGGCGGGGCCCGGGCGGCTTCCGGGGGCGCGCGCCGGAGTTTTCGGACGTCCGCAGCCGGACGCGCGACAGGCCGTGGTGTGGACGCGCACCCGAGTGTCACCGGCTCGGGGCACAATAGGGGCGGCGTCCGGGGTCGGCCGGGCGCGGCCCGTGGTCGGCCACGAGGGGCGACCGCGAGCTGGACACCAGGGGCTCGGACAGTAGGGGACTCCGGCGTGATCATTGTCAGCACTGACGGCTCGTGCCTCCGCAACCCCGGTGGCGCGATCGGCTGGGCGTGGATCGCCCACGAGGGCGGGCGCTTCGACTCCGGCGGCGCCGCGTCCGGGACCAACCAGGTCGCGGAGCTCACCGCCCTGCTGCGCGCGATCGAGGCGCACCCGGGGGCGGAGCCGCTCCTCATCGAGTCGGACTCCCAGTACGCGATCCGGTGCGCGTCCGAGTGGATCCACGGGTGGAAGCGCAAGGGATGGCGCACGGCGGCCGGCGGCCCCGTGAAGAACCTGGAGCTGATCCAGACGATCGACGACGCCATCACGGGCCGCGAGGGCCCGGTCCGGTTCCGCTGGGTGCGCGGCCACGTCGGCAACCCGTTCAACGAGCGCGCCGACCAGCTCGCCGGGCTCGCGGCGCAGGACTGGGCCGCCGGGCGTGGCGGTGTGGACGAGCTGCTCGTCATCGCGGGCGACGAGACGCCGCGGGGCGGCGCCGGCCGGGATGCGGGCCGGGACGCCGTCGAGCGCCCGGCCGCGCGGCCGTCGCGCGAGGCGGAGCCCGTCGGCGCCCGCAGCGACGGCGGCTGGGAGCTCGGAACCCTCTTTGACTAGCACGAGCCCCACCACCGTCGCGGCCCGCCCGAGCGCGGGCGACGTGACGGTCGAGCACACGTCCGACCGACCGCTCGACCTGGGGCTGACGCTCGCCCCGCTGCGGCACGGCGCCGGCGACCCGACGTTCCGCCGCACCCCCGACGGGGCCCTGTGGCGCACCACGCTGGTGCGCACGGGTCCGGTCACGCAGCGGCTGGTCGCCCACGGCGAGCGCACCGTCGTCGCGCAGCACTGGGGGCCGGGGTCGCGCGAGGCGGCCGACGACCTGCCGCGGCTGCTCGGCGAGGAGGACGACGCCTCCGCGTTCACGCCGCCGCCGCAGGCCCGGGACGCCGCGCGACGCACGCCCGGGCTGCGGATGTGCCGCAGCGGGCGCGTGCTCGAGGCGCTGGTGCCCGCCGTGCTCGAGCAGAAGGTGCAGGTCGTGACGGCGCACCGCGCCTGGCGGTGGCTCGTCACCCGGCACGGCTCCCCCGCGCCGGGGCCCGCGCCGGACGGTCTGCGGGTGGTCCCGTCCGCGCGCGCGTGGGCGGCGGTCCCGACGTGGGACTGGCACCGCGCCGGCGTCGACCCGCGGCGTGCGGCGACCGCGGTGCGGTGCGCTCAGGTCGCGGCACGGCTGGAGGACGCCAGCGGGCTGCCCGGCGAGGAGGCGCGTGCCCGGCTCGAGAAGGTGCCGGGCGTGGGCCGGTGGACGTCGGCGGAGGTGGCACAGCGCGCCTTCGGCGACCCGGACGCCGTGTCCGTCGGGGACTTCCACCTCGCGGCAGCCGTCGGGTGGGCTTTCACCGGCGAACGCACCGACGACGAGGGGATGCTGCGGCTGCTCGCGCCCTACGCACCGCACCGGCACCGCGTGGTGCGGCTGCTTTTCCTCGACCGACGGCCGCAGGCCCCGCGCCGGGGGCCACGGCTGTCGATCGCGGACTACCGCACGTTCTGAGGACGGCGCGGCGCGTACCGCGCCGTCCCGCGCGCAGCCGTCAGTCGGGCAGGCTGCACACGCCGTCCACGCACACGGCGCCGTCGTCGCCCAGCAGCTGGAGCGGACGTTCGTCCGCGCCGTGGTGGGGTGCGGCCGCCTCGGCCGCGCTGACGGTCATCAGCGTGGTGCGGCGCGGGTTGGCGATCGAGCGGTACGAGCTCTCGGTGGCGTCGTTCATGTTTCTCCTCCAACGGACCCACGGCCGCGGTACGCCCGAGCGTGGCTGGCCCGAGGCCGCGGCGTTCCCCGCGACGGTGCGGGCAGGCCTCGATTCTCGGTGATACGCCGTCTCACTGCCAGGGCTGGCGGTGTGAGTTGCGCCTCGGTCGGGCGGTCAGGCCTCGGCGAGGACCTGGTCGAGCACCTGCACGAAGACGTCCGGGTCCTGCGCGCCCGAGACGCCGTACCGGCCGCCGAGCACGAAGAACGGGACGCCGTTGATGCCGTAGGAGCGGGCACGGGCGATGTCGTCCGCGACGGCCTCGGCGTAGGTACCGGCGTTCAGCGCGACGACGACGGCCTCGCGCTCGAGGCCGACCTCCGCCGCCAGGTCGGCGAGGTCCTCGACGTGGCCCACGTGCTCGCCCTCGGTGAAGTAGGCCCGCAGCAGGCGCTCCTTCATCTCCTCCTGCTTGCCGAACGCCTTCGCGAGGTGGAGCAGCTCGTGCGCCTTCAGGGTCTTGGTGTGCCGGACCTGGTCCATCCGGTACGTCAGGCCCTCGGCGGCGGCGAGCGCGGTCACCTGGTCCTGCATCTGCTGGGCGGTCTCCAGCGGGATGCCCTTGTGGTCCGCGAGGAACTCGGTCGCCGTGCCGTCGAAGTCGACGGGGGTGTCGGGCGAGAGCTCGAAGGAGTGGTACTCCACCTCCACCTCGGGGGCGGCGCCGTCGCGCTCCGCGATCCGCTGCAACGCAGTCTCGAAGCGGCGCTTGCCGATGTAGCACCAGGGGCACGCGACGTCCGACCAGACGTCGATCTTCAAAGAAGTCACGCCCAGGCCAACGCCCCGCTGCGGAAGGCGATTCCCGCAGCGGGGCGTGGCGTGCGTCGCACGGGCGACGACGGGGCGCTCAGTTGAGCGGCACGCTCTCCTCCGACGTGGGCGCCAGCTGGGAGCCGGCGATCCCGGCGATGAGCTGGTGGATGTCCACGCCGGTGAGCTGCTTGACCACGCCCTGGCCCTCGCCGAGCACGGCGGCGACGGTCTTCGTCACCGAGGACGCACCGTCGGTCGAGACGACCGTCATGCCCTGGATGTTGCCGATCGGCTCCGCCGCGGCGCGGACGATCTCCGGCAGGCGCTCGATGAGCTCCTGGACCAGCGCCGCCTCGCCGTACTTCTTGAGCGCTTCGGCCTTGGCGTCCGTGGCCACGGCCTCGGCGCGACCCTCGGCCTCCACCGCGAACGCCTTGGCCTCACCCTCCGCCTTGATACCGGCGGCCAGCGCGATCTGGCGGTCGCGCTCGGCCTCGCCGGCACGACGGACGGCGGCGGCCGACGCCTCGGCGTCCTGGATCGCGGCCGTCTTGTTCGCCTCCGCGATCGTGGTGCGCTTGAACGCGTCCGCCTCGGTGGCGGCGTTCGCGGCGTCACGGCGGGCCGTCGCCTCCTGGACCTCGGCGTACGCCTTCGCCTCGGCGGGCTTGCGGACCTCGATGTCGAGACGCTCCTGGGTCACGCGGGCCTTCTCGGCCAGCGCCTCGCGCTCCTGCTGCGCCACGAGCCGGTCCTGCTCGGCGCGCGCGAGCTGGCCGGCCGCCTCCGCCTCGGCGTTCGCCCGGTCCGTGTCGGCCTTGATGGCAGCCTTCTTGAGGTCGAGCGCCTTCTGCCGCTCGGCGATCTGCTCGGCCGCCTCGATGACGGCGAACTCCGAGACCCGGCGCGCCTCCGCCTCGGAGACCTCCGCGACCTGCAGCGCGCGGGCGCCCTCCGCCCGGCCGAGGTTGGCCAGGTACTCCGAGCCGGGCGTCGAGATGTCGGAGATGTTGAGGAGGTCGACCTGCAGGCCCTGCTCGGCGAGGTCGGTCTTGGTCGACTCGACGACCCGGTCCGACAGGCCCTTGCGGTCGGAGATGATCTGCTCGATCGTCATGTCGCCGACGATGGAGCGCAGCGAGCCCTCGAGGGACTCCTTGATGATCTCGGTGAGCATCTCCTGCTGGGACAGGAAGCGCTGCGCGGCGCGGCGCACGCCCTCGTCGTCACCACGGACCTTGAAGTTGATCGACGCCTTGATCGCGATCTTGATGCGGTTCTTGTCGACGCCCTCGACGGTGATGCCGATCTGCCGCTGCTCGAGCGAGATCGCGAAGCCCTGCTGCAGGATCGGCCAGACGAACGTGCGGCCGCCGATGACGACCCGCTGGCTCTGGGCGGCGCTCTCCTTCTTGCCGGCACCGCGGCCGACGATGACGAGGGCCTGGTTCGGCGGCACCCGGCGGATGCGCTGGGCGACGAAGATGCCCACCGCGAGGAACGCCACCACGAGGGCGAGCACCGCGATCGTGGTGATGAAGCTGCTGTCGGACGAATCGAACATGGTGCGCGCCGGAGCGCGTCTCCTTCCGGTCGAGGGGAGAGGTCAGCGGGCGAGCGTGCCGGGCTGGTGCAGCCCGACCCGCACGGTGGAACCGGAGTGCTCGAGCACCACGACGCGGGACCCCGCCGCGATGGGCTCGTCCGAACGGGCCAGGCGACGCTCGAGCTCGGTCGGGACGTCGAGGGACACCTCCCCCGAGGTCGCCGTCACGTCGGTGGTCGCCGTGCCGTGCGCGCCCACGAGCGAGACGACGACGCTGTCGTCGCTCGCCGCCAGGCGGTGCACCAGCGCCTGCGCCAGGACGACCGCCAGCAGCCCGACGACGGCCGACGCCACGTACGCGACCCAGGGCGCGAGGTCGTTGGCGACGACGATGCTCCCCACGGCCCCGAAGACCACCGCGCCGACGCCGAGCGACGTGCCGGACAGCGCCCCGTCGCCCAGGTCGACCAGGTCGCCGACGAGGAGCGAGACGAGCAGCAGGACCATCCCTGCCGCGCCGATGAGGACGAAGACGAGCACGCGGTCTCCTAGGTGAGGGGACAGGTGAGGGGACAGGTGAGGGGACGACAGGGCGAGTGATGGAGATGTGATGAACGTGTGACGGCGGCGCCACTCTAGCGAACTCTGAGACTCTCCCGGACCGCTTTTCCACAGGCCCGTTCCAGGTGCTCTGCCGGCGTCCCTGCGCGATGCTCGGTGCATGCCTCTCGTGCCGAGCAAGGACCCTCAGCTCGTGCTGCTGCGCCACGGCGAGACGGAGTGGAGCGCCAGCGGCCAGCACACCGGTCGCACCGACCTCCCGCTCACGGCAGCCGGCGAGGAGCAGGCCCGCACCGCCGGCCACGCGCTGTCCGACATCTCCTTCGCGGTCGTGTACGCGTCGCCGCTCGAGCGCGCCCGACGCACCGCCGCGCTCGCCGGGCACGCCGACCCCGTCGTCGACCCGGACCTCGCCGAGTGGGACTACGGGCCCGTCGACGGGCGTTCGAGCGCCGACGTCACCACGCTCCTGGGCCGCGACTTCCAGATCTTCGACGACGGCGTGCGCGTGCTCCCGCCCGACCCCGAGCACGGGGGCGGACGCCCCGGCGAGCTGCTGGAGGACGTCGCCGCTCGTGCCCGGCGCTTCGTCGAGCGCGCGGACACCACCCTCCAGGAGGGCGGGAACGTGCTGGCCGTCGCGCACGGCCACCTGCTGCGCGTGCTCGCGACGGCGTGGCTCGGCGTCGACCCGCGCTACGGCGCCCGCCTGGAGCTGGGGACCGCGGCGATCTGCCAGCTCGGCTACGGCCACGACCTGCGGACCATCGAGGGGTGGAACCTGCCGCCGCACGTCTGACCACCGACCCGCGACCGTCTGGCAGCATGTGCGCATGGCGCTGAACGAGGACGACCTGATCGACGGCGAACGCGTGGTCATGGCGCTGCACGAGCACGCGAAGGCCGTCATCTGGCCGTTCCTGCTCCTCCTCGTCCTGCTCGTCGCCGCGGCGTTCTCGTTCGTGGTCCCGATGGACGACGTCGTGCGCTGGATCGTGCTCGGCCTGCTGGTCGTCGTCGCCGTCGTGTGGGTGCTCGTCCCGTGGATGCGGTGGCGCAGCACGTCGTGGACCGTCACCACCAAGCGGATCGCGATGCGCTCCGGGATCCTCACGCGAGTTGGTCGCGACATCCCGCTCTACCGCATCAACGACGTCGCGCTCGAGAAGGACGTCCTGGACCGGCTGCTCGGCTGCGGCACCCTCCAGGTCTCCGACGCCACCGAGAAGGCGGGCATGGTGCTGCGTGACGTGCCGCGGGTCGACCGCGTGCAGGTGCAGCTCCAGGAGCTGCTGCACTCCGCCGACGACGGCTCGGACGACGGCGAGTGGCCGCCGACCGAGCCGGCACGCGGTCGACGCCGCTGACCGTCAGGACGCGGCGGTGCCGCCCTGCCCGCGCGGCAGCGGCAGCGGCTCCATCCACTGGTCGTCGGCCGTGAGGTCGATGCCGAACTCCGACGCGAAGCGCATCGCCGTGTCGACCAGGACGCCGTCCACCGACTCGTCGAGGTGGTAGACGCGGGCGCCGCGCAGGCGGTTGCGGTCCGCGCCGCTCAGCCCGTAGGTGCCGAACCCCGTGTTCCCCGAGTAGCCCAGCAGCACCCCGTAGTAGTTGCCGGAGTACGTGTTCACGTGGTCGTGCCCGCAGAACACGCCCCGCACGTCGCCGCGGTGCTGGATCGCGGAGAACAGCCCCGAGTTGAACGGGCCGGGGCACTCCTCCTCGTTGCGCTCCCCCACGATCTGGTGGCGTGCCGCGCCGCGCTCGTGGTCCGCGGCCGTGCGGCCGTCCACCGAGCCGAACCACATGAACCGGTACTCCCACAGGGGGATGTGGATGAACATCAGCGACGGGATCGCACGCCGCCAGCGCCGCTCCAGCTCCACGGACGTGCGGTAGTACCAGTCCACCTGGTCCATCCGCACCCAGTCCCACGTCGGGTACCCGGTGAGGTTCTGGCCGGCGACGGTGCTGGGCGCGTACCTGCCCGAGTCCAGCAGCCACACGTTGAACGCCGGCCTGCCGTGGGTGCCCTCGATCAACAGGTGCGAGTTGCCCTGGCCCGTGACGCCCTTCGCCGTCGGACCGTTCACGTTGTAGCGGTACGAGCGGTAGAACGCGAGCATCTGCGCCTCGTCCACACCGCTCTGGGGCGTCGAGTCCTCGTCGTGGTTGCCGAACGTGACCGCCCAGGGGACCTGCCGCTCCTCCATCGGCTGCACCACGTTGTTCATCGCCTGCCGCATCTCCAGCGGGGTGTCGCAGCCGCCCGTGATGTTGTCGCCGTTGAGGATCACGAGGTCGGGCCGCTCGTCGTCGAGCACCGCGCGCATCAGCTCCAGCGTGCGGCGGTCGATCTTCTCGTCGTCCTGCGTGTCGTTGAACTGCACGATCGTGTACGTGCCGTCCTTGCGGAACCTCAGCCTCGGCTCGCGGCCGTGCACGGTGGCGGCCGAGCCGGGTGCCGAGCCGGCGGCCCGTCCCGTGGTGTCAGCCGCGGCCGACGCGGCTCCCGCGACGACGCTGCCCGCCGCACCGAGCCCCGTCATGGTCATGAAGGTGCGGCGCCCGAGGCCGGACCGCCCGGCCCCCTGCTCCGTCACGCGCCCGGTTGGGTGCTCGTCCGTGTGATCGGTCGAGTGGTCGCTCGCATGGTCGGTCGCATGGTCGTTCGCATGGTCGTGCGCGTGGTCGCTCATGACCCGGAACCTAGGAGCGCGCGGCGACGCCTGGCGGGCCGGACGATGAACCTCCCGTGGACACCTCTCGAACACCGCCGGACCGGTCGCCTCAGTACGGCGGCGGGCCGTCCGGCTCCCGTCCGAGGCCGGCGCTCTGGTCGCGCAGGGTGCCTGGCTCGACGCGTGGGTCCTGCGGCACCGGGTCGCGGACGAACCGGTGCCCGGTCGGGGCGACCCAGGTGGTGCCGCCGGTGTCCGGGTCTCGGGAGACCCGCCACCCGCCGACCGTCTTGGCGCGATGGTGGGTGCGGCACAGCGCGTGCAGGTTGGCGCCGTGGGTCTGCGGACCGTCGGCCCTGGGGTCGAAAGGGTCGACGTGGTCCAGGTCGGACGACGTCGCCGGCGCCTGGCAGCCCGGGAACGTGCAGGTCACGTCGCGCGCCACGACCGCCGCCCGGAGCGCCTCGCTCGGCCGGTACGCCCGCGACGAGACGTCCGTCAGCACGCCGCTGCCCGGGTCGGTGAACAGGCGCTGCCAGACCGCGTCCGGGTCCGCCGCGAGCGCTCGCGCCATGGAGGCCGGGATCGGTCCGTGGCCGGCGAGGATCGCCGGCAGGTCGTCCGACCCCAGCAACGTGGACGCCGCCACCGACACCCGCACGGCAGCCCGCCGGTTCGCGCTTCTCGGCGGCGTGCCGCCCAGGTCCGCACGACCGGCAACGGCGCTCGGCGAGTCGCCCGTCCCGCCGACGGCGCTCCGCGGGTCGTCCGTCCCGGCACCGCGTGCCGGGTCCGGGCCGCCCGGGACGACGCGCCGAGTGACGAGCGCCGTCAGCGCGTCGGCGCGGCACGCGGCGAGGCGACGGGTCTCGCCGGGGCCGCGGCGCATCGCCTGGGCGACGTCGTCGATCTCGGCGAACGCCCGGGCCGCCTCGTCCGCGGGCAGGTAGGCGGTGAGGTAGGCCATCGCGTCGTCCACGGGTTCGAGCCGGACGTACCGCTCCGTCCGCGCCGCGCGGTGCCGCCCGTCCGCGCCGTCGGGGTCCACGGCGATCTCCGCCCGGCGGAGCCGCGCGCGGATCTGCGGCACCGTGAGGTGCTCGACGTCGGGCAGCAGGGCGGCGACCGCCTCGCGGCGACGGTCGTCCGGGAGCCTGCCGGCGTCGACCAGCGCCTCCGCCTTGCGCCGGTCGGCCGCGCCCGACGACAGCGCCTGCGCGACCTCGGGCAGCCGGGACGTCCCGTGCGCCACGGTGACGAGCTGGGCGCCTCCGTGCCGTGTCAGCCCGAGCCGTGCCGCGACGGCGTCCGCCACGAACTCGTGCCGCGACGACCCGCGCGTGCGCTCCAGCATCTCCGCCAGGACCCGCGCGGACCCGGCCTGCGCCCACGCGACGACCCGCTCCCACGCGGCCAGCACCTCGAGGATCGTGAAGTCGTCGAGGTCCGCCTCGTCGAGCGCCGCCAGCGTGCTCGCCAGCCCCGGCCCCGGCATGACGGAGTCCAGGATCGCCAGCAGCGGGCGCCCGTCGGAGGCGACCGCGCCGTCGGAGGCGACCGCGCCGTAGGAGGCGACCGCGCCGTCGGAGGCGACCGCGCCGTCGGCGCCCTCGCTCGTCCGCCGCGCTCCGTCGGTGGGACCACCGTCATTCCTTCCGTCGAGCCCTCCGCCCGACCCCACGTCGAGGCCTCCGCCGGACCTCACGTCGGACCCCGCGTCGAGGACGACGTCTCCCCACACCCAGCGCACGTCGACGGGTTCAGCGTCACCGACTCGGGAACCGCTGCCCCCGGGGGCGGCGAGGCCGGCCCCTCGGGCCGCGTGCCCGGACGCCCCCTCCACCGCGCGGGCGAGCTCCCGCTCGAGCTCTCGTTCGAGCACCGTCGCGCGCACCGCCGTGACGTGCGGTGCGCGCGAGGAGTGCGGTCCCGGGGGGGCCGGGGGCCCGGGGGCGGGCGGCGCCGCCGGGCGCGGCCGCCCGGCCCCCGCCCGCCCGGGGGGGCGCGCCGGCCGGCCGGCAACACAACAAAGTGGGAGAGTATAA
>NZ_JBSHCR010000055.1:0-28364 GCF_053615895.1 Isoptericola sp. NPDC055881 | reverse complement strand
CGCTCGCGCAGGGCGAGCGGCGGGCCTCCGGGTGGCTGACGCGACGGAGTCGTCGTGTCAGCGAAGGATCACTTGGCGACGGCCTTCTTCAGCAGCGAGCCGGCGCTGATCTTCACACCGAAGCCGGCCGGGATCTGGATCTCCTCGCCCGTGCGCGGGTTGCGACCGGTGCGGGCCGCGCGCTCGACGCGCTCGACCGAGAGCAGACCCGTGACCTTGACAGCCTCGCCCTTGGCGAGCGACTCCTCGAGCACAGCCTGGAAGGCGTTGAGGAACTTCTCCGCCTCCGCCTTGCTGAGCTCGGCCTTGCCGGCGATGGCCGAGACCAGCTCGGACTTGTTCAGCGACATGTGCATCCCTTCTCCGGTTCACGACGCGCGCGACCCGCACGTCGTCACGTTCTCGATCCTGGCCGGCTCGCGCCGGGGGACCGGGGAACACACTAGGGAACATCCGCGGATTCCTGCGACTTTTCCGCGCGTGGCGTGCCGGACACTCCCACCGAGACCCCTGTCGGGCGCGTGATCTGTCCCGCTATCGGCCCTCATGGCGGCACAGATCGCGTGCTCGGCGGCTCGTCAGGACTGCGGTCCGCCGGCCCCGTCGTCCCGCTCGTCGTCCTGATCGTCGTCCCGCTCGTCGTCGGCCGCCTCGGGCCGCCGCGCCCGCAGCACCAGGGCCGCGGCGACGCCCACGGCCGCCAGCACGGCCACCGGGAACAGCCACGCCGTCGCCCATCCGGCCTCGCCCTGGGCGTCGAGCTCGGCACCGGGCGTCCCGGTGCGGTGCACGTGACCGTCGTCGGGCGCGCTCGGCGCAGGCGACGTCGGGCTGGGCGTCGGGCTCGGTGACGGGCTGGGTGACGGGCTCGGTGAGGTGGCCGCGACGGTGAACGAGAGGTCGCCCTCGACCGGGTGGCCGTCGGAGGAGACGACGCGCCACGTGACGTCCCACGTGCCGCCGGGAAGGCCGGCGGGCAGGGTCGCGGTGGCCTCGTCGCCGTCGACGGCGACCTGCGCGGACGTCGTGCCGGCGGACGTCGCGACGGCCACCTGGGCGCCGGCCTGCAGCACGTCGGCGCTGAACACGAGCGTGATCGTCGTCGGGGGCTCGGCGAGGCGGGCGCCGTCGGCCGGGTCGGAGGAGACGAGCCGGTCGTGCGCGGCGGCGGGCTGCGCGACGGCGAGGCCGAGCGCCGGGCCGAGCAGCGCCGCGAGCAGGACGACGAGCGCGCGCCGGCGGCGGGCGAGGTGGGGGTGCACGACCCGACCCTAACGAGACCTGTCAGACCCAGGTGCCGGTAGAGCCGCACCTGCGTCTGACAACTTTCCGGGCCCGCAACCTGTCAGAGTCACGTGCCGGCATGGCAGCACCTGGGTCTGACAGCTCGTGGGGGCGGCGGTGTTCCTACACTCGGGGGGTGGACTTCACCTCGGCCTACGCCCACGGCTTCGCCCGCGTCGCGGCCTGCACCGTCCCCGTCACCGTCGCCGACCCCCGCGCCAACGCGGCCGCGATCCTCGCCGAGGCGCGCGCGTGCCACGACGACGACGTGGCGGTCGCCGTCTTCCCCGAGCTGAGCGTGTCCGGCTACGCGATCGATGACCTGCACCTTGCCGACACGCTGCTCGAGGCGACGTCCGACGCGCTCGCGACGATCGTGGAGGCCAGCGCGGACCTGCGCCCGATGCTGGTCGTCGGCGCCCCGCTCGAGGTCGGCAACCGGCTGCTGAACTGCGCCGTCGTCGTGCAGGGCGGCCGGGTGCTCGGCGTCGCGCCCAAGTCGTACCTGCCGAACTACCGCGAGTTCTACGAGAAGCGCTGGTTCGCGCCCGGCGACGACCGGCGCGGCGCCACCGTGACCCTGCCGTTCGCGGACGGGCCGGTGCCGTTCGGCCCCGACCTGCTGTTCGCGGCGGACGACGTCGCGGGCCTCGTCGTGCACGTCGAGGTGTGCGAGGACCTGTGGGTCCCCGTGCCCCCGTCGGCGGAGGCAGCGCTGGCGGGCGCGACGGTGCTGCTCAACCTGTCGGCCAGCCCCATCACGGTGGCCCGCGCGGAGGACCGGCGCCTCATGGTGCGCTCGGCGTCGCACCGCAACCTCGCGGCCTACGCGTACGCGGCGGCGCAGGGCGAGTCGAGCACCGACCTGTCGTGGGACGGCCAGACGATGGTCTACGAGGTGGGCGACGTGCTCGCCGAGACCGAGCGCTTCCCGGACGGCCCGCGACGTGCGGTGGCCGACGTCGACCTCGACCGCCTGCGTCAGGAGCGCCTGCGGCAGGGCTCGTTCGACGACAACCGCCGCGCCCTCGCCGACCGCCTCGACTTCCGCACCGTGGCGTGGACGGTCGACCCGCCGTCCGGGGACGTCGGGCTGCGCCGCAAGGTGGACCGGTTCCCCTTCGTGCCCGACGACCCGCAGCGCCTCGCCCAGGACTGCTACGAGGCCTACTCCATCCAGGTGGCCGGGCTGGAGCAGCGGCTGCGCGCCATCGGCCAGCCCAAGATCGTCATCGGGGTCTCCGGCGGTCTCGACTCGACGCACGCCCTGATCGTCGCGGCCCGTGCGATGGACCAGCTCGGGCGGCCGCGCTCCGACATCCACGCGATCACCATGCCCGGCTTCGCCACGTCGTCCGAGACGAAGGACCGCGCCACCCGGCTCGCACGGTCGCTCGGCGTGCACTTCGAGGAGCTCGACATCCGGCCCGCCGCCGAGCAGATGCTGCGCGACCTCGGCCACCCGTACGGCTCCGGCGAGAAGGTCTACGACGTCACGTTCGAGAACGTCCAGGCCGGGCTGCGCTACGACTACCTGTTCCGCCTCGCCAACCACCGTGGTGGCATCGTCCTCGGCACGGGCGACCTGTCCGAGCTCGCGCTGGGGTGGTGCACCTACGGTGTGGGCGACCAGATGTCGCACTACGCGGTGAACGCCGGCGTGCCGAAGACGCTCATCCAGCACCTCATCCGCTGGGTGGCGGACACCGGGCGGTTCGACGACGAGACCAACGACCTGCTGCGCGACATCCTCGCCCAGGAGATCTCCCCCGAGCTGGTGCCCGCCGCCGAGGGCGAGGCGCCGCAGTCCACCGAGGCCACGATCGGCCCCTACGCCCTCCAGGACTTCACGCTGTTCTGGACGTTGCGCCACGGCCTGCGGCCGTCGAAGATCGCCTTCCTCGCCTGGCACGCCTGGCGCGACGCCGAGACGGGCGCCTGGCCGCCGAACTTCCCCCACGACGAGCGGTCCGCCTACGACCTGGCGACCATCCGGAAGTGGGAGACGGTCTTCTTCCGGCGCTACTTCTCGTCGCAGTTCAAGCGGTCCGCCCTGCCCAACGGGCCCAAGGTCTCCCCCGGCGGCACGATGTCGCCGCGCGGGGACTGGCGGATGCCCTCCGACGCGTCGGCCGCGGCCTGGCTGGCGGAGCTCGAGGAGAACGTCCCCACGGAGTAGTCCCTGCCGAGTAGCCGACGGCGAGCGGCGGGGCCCGTCGCGCTACCGGCGGGCGGCCAGCACGGCGGCGAGGCCGTCCTGCAGGTCCGCGACGAACTGCTCCGGGACCTCCAGCGACGGGAAGTGGCCGCCCGCCGCGGGCTCCCTCCACCGGACGATCTTCCGGTACCGCTCCTCGGCCCAGGGCCGCGGGCACTTCTCGACGTCGCGCGGGTACATGGTGATCGCCGCCGGGACGTCCACCCGCAGGTCGGGGTCCAGGGCGCCGTGGCTCTCGGCGTAGATGCGGGCCGCCGACGCGCCGCTGCGCGTCAGCCAGTACAGGGTGACGTCGTCCAGGACCCGGTCCCTGGAGATGGTCTCGAACGGGCTGTCGTCGGTGTCCGACCACTCGGCGAACTTGTCGAGGATCCAGGCGAGGAGGCCGACCGGCGAGTCGACGAGCGAGTAGCCGATGGTCTGCGGCCGGGCCGCCTGCTGCTTCGCGTACGCCCCGCGGGGGCCCGCGTAGAACTCGCGGGTCTCCTCCGCCCACCGCCGCTCCGTCTCCGTGAGTCCGTCGGTCGTCAGCCCGGGCGGGGCCGCCGCGAACGTGGTGTGGATCCCGAGGACACGCTCGGGGAACCGGCCGGCCAGGACCGTGGTGATGTTGCCGCCCCAGTCGCCGCCGTGGGCGAGGAACTCGCGGTAGCCGAGCCGGCCCATGAGCTCCACCCACGCGGCCGCGATCCTCTCGGTGCCCCACCCGGTGGCGGCCGGCTTGTCGCTGTACCCGAAGCCCGGCAGCGACGGGACCACGACGTGGAACGCGGGGGCGTCGGCACGCCGGGGGTCCGCGAGCTCGTCGACGACGTGGGCCAGCTCGGCGACGCTGCCGGGCCAGCCGTGCGTCAGGACGAGGGGCGTCGCGTCCGCGCGGGAGGAGCGGCGGTGCAGGAAGTGGATCCCCAGACCGTCGACGGTCGTGCGGAACTGGCCGAGCTGGTCGAGACGGCTCTCGAACGCCCGCCAGTCGTACCCGCTGCGCCAGTAGCCCACGAGCTCGACGAGGTCCGCGAGCGGGACGCCCTGGTCCCAGCGGCGGCCGGGCCCGGCGCCGTGGACCGTCTCGGGCTCGGGCAGCCGGGCCGCTGCCAGCCGCGCGCGCAGGTCGGCCAGGTCGGCGTCGGTGGCATGCTCCTCGAACGGGTGCACGTCGGTGGGCAGGCGGTTCATGGGAGACCCTTCCGGGGAGACGACGGAACTCTCCGTGCCGGTTCTAGCAGCACCGTCGGACACAGCACCGTCGGACATGGTGACCCCCGACCGGCGCGTCCAGCGGCATGATGGCTCTCATGACCGCACCGATCCGCACCGCCCGCTCGTCCGTCGCGATCACGGGCGGCTACGTCGTCCCGGTGGACGGCCTGCCGATCGAGGGCGGCACCGTGCTGGTGCTGGACGGCGTGGTCTCCGCCGTCGGGCCGGACGTCGCGATCCCCGACGGCGTGCGTACCGTGGACGCGCGCGGCCGCTGGGTGCTGCCGGGGTTCGTCGAGTCGCACGGGCACGTGGGCGTGCACGAGGAGGCCGCGGGCTGGGCCGGCGACGACACCAACGAGAAGACCGGCCCGGACGGCGCGCACCTGCGCGCGCTCGACGCGATCAACATCGAGGACGAGGGCTTCCGCGACGCGCTGGCGGGCGGCGTGACGTCCGTCGTCGTGAAGCCGGGCTCCGCCAACCCGATCGGCGGGCAGACGGTCGCGATCAAGACGTGGGGCGGCCGGACGGTCGACGAGCAGGTCATCAGCGACGCCGTGTCCGTGAAGTCCGCGCTGGGCGAGAACCCCAAGCGCGTCTACGGCGACCAGAAGAAGGCGCCGTCCACCCGGCTCGGGGTGGCCGCCGTCATCCGGCAGGCGTTCCTCGACGCGCAGCACTACGCCGCGCAGCGCGACGCCGCCGACGCCAAGGGTGAGCCGTTCGCCCGCGACCTCGGCAAGGAGACCCTGGCCCGGGTGCTCGCCGGGGAGCTCGCGTGGGACCAGCACACGCACCGCGCCGACGACATCGCGACGGCCCTGCGCCTGGCCGACGAGTTCGGCTACCGCCTCGTGGTCAACCACGGCACGGACGGCGCCGCGATCGCCGACGTGCTCGCCGAGCGGGACGTCCCCGTCATCTACGGCCCCATGCTCACGTCGCGCTCCAAGGTGGAGCTGCGCGACCGCGACATCGCCAACCTCGCCCGGCTCGCGGAGGCGGGCGTCCGCGTCGCCATCACGACCGACCACCCGGTGGTGCCGATCAACTTCCTCGTGCACCAGGCGTCGTTCGCGGTGAAGGAGGGCCTGGACCCGCAGGTCGCGCTCGAGGCGCTGACGGTGAACCCGGCGTCCTTCCTCGGGCTCGACGACCGCGTGGGCGCGCTGGCCCCCGGCCTCGACGGCGACGTCGTCGTCTGGTCGGGGGACCCGCTCGACGTGGCCTCGCGCGCCGAGCACGTCTTCGTCACCGGCACCGAGGTCTACACCTGGGACCCCGCCGCCGAGGGCGGGCGCGGCGCGGGCCGCGTCGTCGAGCGGTCGGAGCGCTTCGCCCGCTGACGCCGGCGACCGGCTGTCAGTGGATGAAGCCGGTGCGCTGCCCCTCGGTGGGCATCGGGCCGGTGAGGGCGTCGAGGTAGGCGACCTCCTCCTCGAGGTCGGCGAGGAACGACGCCGCGAGGTCCTGGCTGAGACCGCTGCGCACGACGACGCGCTGCACGGTCACGTCGGTGAGGTCGTCGGGCATGGGGTACGCCGGCACGAGCCAGCCGCGGGTCCGCAGGCGGTCGGACAGGTGGTACAGGTTCCAGTTCTCCGTGTGCCCCGGCCGCAGCCGCCACGCGAAGACGGGGATGTCGGAGCCGTCGTTCCACAGCTCGAACGCGGGCAGCCTGCCCACGC
This sequence comes from Isoptericola sp. NPDC055881, assembly GCF_053615895.1. Lineage (NCBI taxonomy): Bacteria > Bacillati > Actinomycetota > Actinomycetes > Micrococcales > Promicromonosporaceae > Isoptericola > Isoptericola sp. NPDC055881. The sequence continues at coordinate 21,971 of NZ_JBSHCR010000055.1, read as the reverse complement.
CGTCGGCGAGGAACCGCGCGACGTCGTGGGAGGTGTTCTGCACGGCCTCGTACCCGGCCCGCCCCAGCCGCAGGAACATGTAGTACTGCAGCAGCACCTGCGCGCCCGGGCGGGAGAAGTTCAGCGCGAGGGTCGGCATGTCGCCGCCCAGGTAGCTCACCCGGAACACGAGGCTCTCGGGCAGCGCCGCCTCGTCGCGCCACACCACCCAGCCCAGGCCCGGGTAGACCAGGCCGTACTTGTGGCCGGAGGTGTTGATCGACGCGACCCGCTCCACCTGGAAGTCCCACACGAGGTCGGGCTGCACGAACGGCGCCACCATCGCGCCCGACGCCCCGTCCACGTGGATGGGCACGTCCAGCCCGGTGGCCGCCTGGATCCGGTCGAGCGCGGCCGCGATCTCGGTCACGGGCTCGTACATGCCGGTGTAGGTCACGCCGAGGATGGCGACCACGCCGATGGTGTCCTCGTCGACGTACTTCTCCAGGTCGTGCCCGTCGAGCACGCGGTGCTCCTCGCTGATGGGCACGTAGCGCGGCTCGACCTCGAAGTAGTTGCAGAACTTCTCCCAGCACACCTGCACCGCGCTGGACATGACCAGGTTGGGCGTGCCGACCGGCTTGCCGGCGTCGCGCCGGGCCTGCTGCCAGCGGCGCTTGAGCGCGAGCCCGGCGAGCATGCACGCCTCGGACGAGCCGATGGCGGAGGTGCCCATCGCCTTCCGCGGGTCCGGCGCGTGCCAGAGGTCGGCGAGCATGCGCCAGCACCGGTCCTCGACCGCCGCCGTGGCCGGGTACTCGTCCTTGTCGACCATGTTCTTGTCGGCGGCCTCCAGGTAGAGGCGGCTGGCGTGGTCGTCCATCCATGTGCCGACGAAGGTGGCGAGGTTGAGGCGGGCGTTGCCGTCGAGCATGGCTTCGTCGTGGACGATCTGGAACGCCGTCTCGGGCAGCGACTCCTCTGCCGGGAGCCGGTCGCGCGGCACGGAGCGCGTCTCCCCCGGTCGGACGAAGACAGGATTGAGCTCGACGTCCCCGCTGCGGGGGCGGCGCCGGCCGCTCCCTCGGGTCCTGCTGACCATGGCGGTTCCCCTCGTCGTCGGCGGGTCGGCGCCTTCGAGCCTAGGTCGGTCCCCGAGCGTTCACCCGCGCTGCGCGGGTGAACCGGGACCCCCGCCGGCCGTCACAGGCCGTCCAGGAAGTCCTCCATGAGGGGTCCCGCCGTGTCCGACCCGCGGTAGCCGTCCTCGACGAAGACGGCGACGGCGAGGTCGTCGACGATCGCGATCATCCACACGTGCTGCTGGGAGCCGTCGCCGTACTGGGCGGTGCCCGTCTTGGCGCCGACGATGCCCGGCACGTCCTGCAGCATGTCGGCGCTGCCGTCGGTCACGACGCCGTGCATGAGCTCGCGCAGCACCTTCGCCTCGGCCTCGCTCACGCCGGGCGTGGACGGCTTCTCCTCGTCCGCCTTGTCGTCGTCGCGCACCAGCACCGGCTCGACCCGGTGGCCGGCCGCGACGCTCGCCGCGACCGTCGCCATCCCGAGCGGCGACGCCTGCACCTTGCCCTGGCCGATCATCGACGCCGCGTGCTCGGTCTCGCTCGCCTTCTGCGGCACCGCGCCGAGGAACGCCGGGACCCCCAGGGACTCCGCCGCGGCCTCGTCGCCGACCAGGCCCAGGTCAGACGCCGCGGTCGTGAGGTCCGCCTGGGCGACCTTGCTGCTCTGGGCGATCATCGCCGTGTTGCACGAGTGCGCGAACGCGGTGCGCAGCGGCACGTCGCCCGTCGCCGACGCCGGGTAGCCCGGCACGTTGCCGAACGTGCGCCCGTCCACCGTGATCGAGTCGGTGCACGCCACCTTCGTGTCCGGCGTGATCCCCGCCCGCTGCATCGCGAGCGCGTCCACCACCTTGAACGTGGACCCCGGCGGGTACTGGCCGAGCGTCGCCGTGGACCAGCCCTCTCCCCCGGGCCCGCTCGCCGCGGCGAGCACCGCGCCGTCGGACGGCCGGATCGCGACGATCGCGCTCGCCGGGTCCACGTCGTCGAGCACGTCCTCGGCGTGCTCCTGCAGGTCCTGGTCCAGCGTCGTCGCCACGGGCGTGCCGTCCACCGCGTCCACGCGGTACAGCTCGCGGTCCTTGTCGTCGTCCTCCGCGGGCTCGCCGTCCAGGCCGACGGCGCCGTCCGTGCCGCCCGCCGGCACGACGCTCACGACGACGCCCGGGTGCCCGGTGAGCTGGTCGTCGTAGGCCTGCTGCATCCCGGACAGGCCCACGACGTCCCCGGCCTGCACGGCGCCCTTCGACTTCTTGACGACCTCCGCGGTCGCCTCGCCGACGCGACCCAGGATCGGCTTGGCGAAGGTGCTGGTGGGGCCCAGCTCCTGCGTGTCCTCGAGGGCGCGGACGCCGATGATGTCCAGGGCTTCGTCGAGCGTGAAGTCCACGCCGGGGTTCTGCTTGCGGATGGTGATCGCCTCGACGAACGCCTTGTCGCCGGCCGCCTCGACCTGGGCGAAGAACTCGTTGGGCTCCAGCCCCACCAGCTGTGCGAGGTCGCGCGCCGCGGACTCCTGCCCGAGGCCCTCGACCGCCGTCTTGTCGACCCCGATGTGCCACACGCCCCGGGCCGTGACCATCGGCTTGTCGTCGCCGTCGAGGAGGTCGCCCCGGTCGGAGTCGAGCGTCGTGACGCTCAGGCGCTCGCCCGGCGCCAGGTCGGGCACCAGCACGTCCGGGCTCCAGGTGGTGCGCCAGGTGCCGTCCCCGTCGCCGCTCTCGGGCGCCGTGTACGCCAGGTGTGCCGTGGTCGAGTACTTCCAGGAGAGGTCGCGCCCCAGGGGCCAGGCCCAGTCCAGCGTGACGTCGGCCGTCGTGGCCCCGTCCTTCGTGACCGGCTTGCCCACCTCCGCCACGGTCACCGTGTGCTTCCGCTTCCCGGCCGCGTCGACCAGGGGCCGCAGCACCTGCGTCAGCTGCGTCTGCGGGTCCACCGACCCGGGCGACTTCAGCGGCTGGTCGGCCACGTCCCCGGCCAGCAGCGCGCCCGCGAGCGCCTTCGCGGCGGCGTCGGCGGGCGGGACGTCGGGGCCTGAGCAGGCGACGAGGGGCACGGCCATCACAGGGGCCAGGACGGCGGCGAGAGCGAGGCGGTAGCGACGGCGCACCTTGGCGAGGTTAACGGCTTCCTGGCAGTCTTGACGGCATGTCACCCCGTGTCCTGGTAACGGTGCTGCATAGATTTCGTGCGGCATCCGTCGTCGGGGCCCTGGCGGTGTGCGGGGCGGCGGTCCCGGCGGCCGCGGCCGGCGCGGCGATCCCCGTCCCCCGGCCGGACGACACGGTGGTCCTGACCAGCGCGTGGACCCCGGTGGACGATCCTGCGGACCCGCTCGTGCTGGTGAACAAGGCGCGGCCTATCGCTCCGCGGGGCTGGGCGCCGGAGCACCTCGTGACCCCGGACGTCCCCGCCCTCGGCGGGCACGACCGCCTGCGGCCCGTGGCGGCGCGCGCGCTCGAGCGGCTGGCCGCCGCGGCCGACGCCGCCACCGGACGCGAGCTCGTCCTCGCCTCGGGGTACCGGTCGGAGGCCGACCAGCGGCGGCTGTACGCGCGCTACGTCGAGGGTCACGGGCGCCGGGAGGCGGACACGTTCTCCGCCCGTCCCGGGTTCTCGGAGCACCAGACGGGGCTGGCGGCGGACGTCGCCCAGCGGGGCACGTCGTACACGCGCTTCGGGCGGACGGAGACAGGCCGCTGGGTGGCGTCCCACGCGTGGCGCTACGGGTTCGTCGTGCGGTACCCGCGGGGCGCCGCCGCGGTCACGGGCTACAGCGCCGAACCCTGGCACCTGCGGTACGTGGGCACCACCCTGACGACCCGCATGCACCTGGCGGGCACCGCCACCCTGGAGGAGGCGTTCGGCGTCGCGCCGGCGCCCGACTACGTGCGCTAGCCGACCGGGCGGCACGGAGGTCGCGCCGGGCCGGTGGTGGGCGCTGGTTCCTGCGGCGCGACGGTGTCAGCCTTCGGTCAGCGCCCGCCCGAGCCGCCGCACGGCCTCGGTGAGGACCGCCGTCGACGTGGCGAGGTTGAGGCGCAGCCACCCAGCACCGCCCGCGCCGAACCGCACGCCGTCCTCGAGGGCGAGGCGGCCGCGCTCCAGGACGAGGCCGGCCGCGCCGGTGGCCGCGACGCCGGCGGGCAGCGCGTCCCGGACGTCCAGCCACGCGAGGTAGGTGGCCTCGGCCGGCTGCAGGCGGACGGCCGGGGCGTGCTCGGCCAGCAGCGTGGCGACGAGCGCACGGTTGCGGTGCACCCCGGCGAGGAGGGCGTCGAGCCACGGCCCGCCCTCGCGGTACGCGGCGGCGTGCGCGAGCACCGCCAGGTGGTTGACGGCATGCCCGGCCTCCTCGGGGATGCGGCGCAGGTCGGCGGCCGCGTCCGGGCCGCCGAGGGCGACGGCGGCGCGCAGCCCCGCCAGGTGGAAGGCCTTGGACGCCGACTGGACCACGACGGCGTCCTCGGAGCCGGCCACGGACAGCAGCGGGACGAACGGGGCGGCGCCTGCGGCGACGCGCTCGAACGTGAACGGGGCGTGGATCTCGTCGGCCACGACGCGCACGCCGTACCGGTCCGCGAGCGCCAGCACGGCCTCGAGCTCGGCGCGCGTGTGCACGGTCCCGGTCGGGTTGTGCGGGTTGCACAGCAGCAGGACGGCGCGACGCCCGGACCCTGGCCCGGTGCCGTGGGCGGAGGCGCCCGTGGCGTCGGCGAAGGCCTGCTCCAGCGTGCCCAGGTCGAGGCGCAGGTCGGCGTCGAGCGGCGCCTCCACGACCCGGCGGCCCTCGTGGCCCGGGAAGCCGTAGAACGGCGGGTACACGGGCGGGGTGACGACGACGGCGTCCCCGGGGCTGGTGAGGACGCGCAGCACCTCCACGACCGCCACCATGACGTCCGGCAGGGTGCGGCTCGACGCGACGTCGGGCGTCCACCCCCACCGGTCGGCGGCGAACGGCGCGAGCGCCTCCGCGTACGCGGTGCCGACGTCGTACCCGGTGTCGCCGAGGTCGAGGGCTGCGCGCACGGCGCCGACGACGCACGGTGCGACGGGGGTGTCCATCTCGGCGACGAACAGCGGCAGCACGTCGGGCGGGTACGCCTGCCACTTCACGGACGTGCGGCGGCGCAGGTCGTCGAGGGTGAGCTGCTCGAGAGGGTTGTCGACGGCGGTCGTCGCGGTCTCGTGGGTCACGGCTCCGGTCTACCAGACGCGGGGCGGTGACGTGCCGGACCCCCACGTCCCGGAGGGGCGTGGGGGTCCGGGTGCTCGGCTGCTCAGCTCGCGGCGGCCGCCGGCTTCACGACGGGCGCCCACTGGTCGGGTGCGAGGGCCGGGCGGTCGTCGTCCGTGCCGCCGGCCCAGCGCCGCGCGTCCTCGATGGTGGCCCCGAGGAGGGCGCGCAGGCGGGCGTCCGTGTCCGGGACGAAGGCCTCGCTGATGCCCTGCACGGCGGTCGAGACGACCGACGGTGCGGCGTCCCGCACGAACCGCTTGGGCCGCACGCGCGTGCCCTCGCAGAAGCGGTAGGCCCACTCGGCGGTCTTGGGCGACGCGGCGAGGGCGTCGGCGCTCTCCGGCGCGAGGGTGCCCTCGGGACGCCCGTCGAGGACGTCGAGCATGCGTTCCGCGCCGATGATCGCCACGGCCAGCGTCTGCTGCCGGTCCGCGGGCGCCACGGGCAGGGCCATCTGTGCCGCCCGCAGCGCGATCTGGACGTCCCAGCGCGGGTCGGAGCTGGTCAGCCCGATGACGGACGGGATGAGCGGCGCCAGCTGCGGCCGGTTCCCGTCGGAGGTCAGGTCGTTCACGGCGCGCGCGAGCATCGCCAGCAGCGGGTGCGTGCACTGGGGATGGTCGCTCCAGCGCTCCCCGGCCAGGAACGACGCCAGCTCCATGAAGCACGCGCCCTTCTTCGGGTTGCGGTGCTTGCCTCTTCCCAGCATCGGCAGCGCGTCGAAGGCGCCTCCAACAGATCCAGCCACGAGTCCACCCCCGTATCGGTCCGGTCCCCCCAGTGTGCGTCCGCTGTGACCTACGTCGCAACGGATACCGGGTGAGATCCCCGGAGCCGGGTCCGCCGTGGGTACCTCAGACCATCCCTAGGGCCTGTCGGCCGGTGACCTCGGCGGTCTGAGGTACCCCGCCCGCCGAAGACAGGTCGGTTGCCCGATCCCCGCCCCCGGGCCTCAGGACGAGCGTGGGCATCACAAGAACGAGACAGCCGGCGGTGGCCGGCACGAGAGGCCGGGACGACCGGCCGGCGAGGGGATCGAGATGGACCAGATGATCGGTTTCGACCGGGCGATCCAGGCAGAGCTGGAGTACCGCCGGGAGCGGCTGGCGCGTTCCTACCAGCGCGGCACGCCCGCCCCGGTGCGGGCGGCGGGCCGGTGGACCGCGACCGTGGTCCGGCGGCTGCGCGACCGGGGCGCCTCCCGGCGCGCGGTGCAGCAGCTCGGCGCGACGCTCGACGCCGTGGCGGCGCGGACCGACCCGTCGGCCTGGGAGCGCCAGGTGACCCGTCGGGCGGAGCAGATCGGCCGCGGGGTGGACGCGCTGCGGCCGCAGGACACGGCCGGGCGCCGGGCCGCCTGACCGGGCGGCCCGACCATGACCGGCGGCGCCGCGCACCCGGGAAAACCAGCGGCGCGTGTGGGTGCCCGGTGGGACGATCACCTGGTGCGACGTTCCAGCGAGGTGCCCCTGATCGCCCGCCAGGCGGAGGTCTCCGCCTTCCGCGGCGCGCTGGAGCGTGCCGCGGGAGGCGAGCCGGGCGTGCTGCTGCTCGGCGGGGACGCCGGCGTCGGCAAGACGCGCCTGGTCACGCACCTCGCGGACCTGGCCCGCGACGCCGGGGCGCGGGTCGTCGTCGCGCACTGCGTGGACCTGGGCGACGTCGGCATCCCTTACCTGCCGTTCACGGAGGCGCTGGGCGGGCTGCGGACGGTCCCGGCCGTGGCCGCGGTGATCGCCGAGCGCCCCGCGCTGACCCGGCTGCTCGACCCGGCCAGCGGCTCCGGCACCGACCACGCGGAGCGCCTGCAGCTGCTCGACGGCGTCGCGGGCAGCCTCGCCGCCGCCGGGCACGGGGGCTCCCCGCTGGTCCTGGTCCTCGAGGACCTGCACTGGGCGGACGAGTCGACCCGGGACGTGCTGCGGTTCGTGGTCGCGCGGATGCGCTCGGAGCACCTGCTGCTGGTCGCCACGTACCGCAGCGACGACGTGCACCGCCGCCACCCGCTGCGCCCCGTCATCGCCGAGCTGCACCGCCAGCGCCCCGTCGAGCACGTGGAGCTGTCCCCCTTCACGCCCGACGAGCTGCGCGAGTTCACCACCGCCACGCGCGGCGAGCCCCTCGACGAGGCCGAGTTCGACGCCGTGCGCAGCCGGTCGGACGGCAACGCGTTCTTCGCGGAGGAGCTGCTCGACGCCGGGCAGCCGTCCATGGGGCTGCCCTGGTCGCTGGCCGACGTGCTGCACACGCGGCTGCAGCGGCTGGACCCCGCCGTGCAGCAGCTGGTCCGCCTCGCGGCGGTCGCCGGCCGCCAGGTCGACGAGTCCCTGCTGCGCGCGGCGGCGCCGCGCGTGCCCGGCCTCGACGGTCCGGGCGTCGCCGACGCAGCCCTGCGCGAGGCCGTGGCGCAGCAGGTGCTGGGCGTGGAGGGCCAGCAGGTCGCCTTCCGGCACGCCCTCGTCGCCGAGGCCCTCGTGCTGGACCTGCTGCCCGGTGAGCGCACCACGATGCACCGCGCGTACCTGGAGGCGCTGGGCGCCGACCCGGCGCTCGGCTCGGCCGCCAAGCGCGCGCACCACGCCCTGCAGGGCCACGACCTGACGGCGGCGCTCGTCGCGTCGCGGGAGGCGGCCCGGCGGGCCGCCGAGCTCCTCGCCCCGGCCGAAGAGCTCCGCCACCTGGAGCAGGTGCTCTCGCTGTGGGACTCGGTGCCGGACGCCGAGGCGCTGCTGGGCGCCGACCGCGTCGCGCTGGCCCTGGAGACCGCTGCGGCCGCGAGCTCGGCCGGGCTGGCGACCCGGGCGGAGCAGCTCGCCCGGCGCGCCGTGGAGAGCCTCACCGGCGAGCCGGACCGCCAGGCCCTCCTGCGGCACGTGCTGGTGCGGTACGTGCTCGACCTGGAGTCCCTCGACGACGCCCTGGCGCAGTCCACCGCCGCGCTCGACGTCCTGCTCCCGGGCGCCACGGGCGCGGGCGTCTCGGGCCCGTTCCCCGAGGTGGCCGATGCCGACGCCACGCCGGAGCTCGCGTGGACGCTCGCCGTGCACGCGCGCGTCCTGCTCACCGTGGACAGGGACGACGAGGCCGACGTCGTCGCCCGGCAGACCGTCGACGTCGCCCGCCGCGCGGACGCCCCCGGCGCGGAGGCCGACGCCCTCGCGACGCTCTCCGTGCTGGAGGTGGGCACCCCGGACACCGCCGCCGCGCTGATCGACCGCGCCCGGGAGCGTGCCGTGGTCGCCGGCGACCTGCGCACCGAGATGCGCTGCTGGTACAACCTCGCCACCACCCACTTCTACGCGGGCCACCTCGACGAGGCCGAGCGCGTCCTCGAGGAGAGCATCGAGCGCGGACGCAGCACGGGCGTCATCTGGGGCGTGTACGGGGTGCAGCTGCTCGACCTCGCGCTGCTGGTGGCGTACTTCTCCGGCGACCTCACCGACCAGCCGATCCTGGACGGCGCGCCCGCGCCCGCCCTCGTCTACCTGGACACCGGCCGCCTCTACGCGACCACCGCCCGCGAGGGCGGCGACGCCGTCGCCGCCGCCGAGGCGCTGCGCCCGTCGTGGGGCGTGGACGGGCAGATCGCGCTCGTCGCGGGCGGCACGCTGGCCGACGCGCTCACGTGGGCGGGGCGGTACGACGAGGCCGTCGCCACGGCCGAGGAGGTCGCGGCCCACGTCGGCGCGACCTGGTCCGAGTACTTCCTGGGCCGCATCTGGCTGTCGGCGCTCGCCCTGGCCGGGCTCGCCGAGAACGCCGAGTCCGGGGGCCACGACGCCGACGCCGCGCGGACGCTCCTCGACCGCGGCGACGAGCTCCTCGCCGTCGCGCAGGAGACCGCGCGCCGCGGCCGTCCGCGAGGCGGCAGCCTGGGGCCGGAGGGTCGGGCCTGGCTGAAGCGGGCGGAGGCGGAGCACTCCCGCCTGCGCGCCGCTCTCACGGACGCCCCGGCCGCGCCGGAGCTGTGGGAGGCGACGGTCCGCGAGTTCGACTTCGGCTACCGCTACGAGGTGGCCCGGTCACGCTTCCGCTGGGCGCAGGCGCTGCGCGCGGCGGGGGACGTCCCGGCGGCCGAGGTCGAGGCGGCGGAGGCGCTCGGCGAGGCGACCGCCATGGGAGCGGCCCCGCTGGCCGAGGCGATCCACGCCTGGGGGCGGCGCGCCCGCGTGCCGCTGCCCGGCAGCCGCCGCACGACGTCCGTCCTCACGGAACGCGAGGAGGAGGTCCTGACCCTCGTGGCCCAAGGACTGAGCAACCGGCAGATCGGCGAGCGGCTCTACATCTCCACGAAGACGGTCAGCGTGCACGTGTCGAACCTGCTCGCCAAGCTCGGCGTCTCAGGGCGAACGGAGGCCGTCGCGGTCGCGCACCGGCGCGGGCTGCTCAACGTGTGACCGACAAGGTCCATACTGGGCGCGTGCCGAAAGCCCAGGCTGTCGGCTCGCTGCCCGGACCGCCGCCTCGGCCCGTGCCCGGTGCCACGTCCGACCGTGTGCCCGCGCCGTCCGCCGGTCAGGTCGTCGGTGAGCCCCTTGCAGACGAGGTGTTCGACCGCATCGCGCGGCTCGTGCACCGTCAGCTCGGCGTGCCCGCTGCCGCGGTCGTCATGCTCACCGACGACGGCGACGTCAAGACCCTGCCCGGCGCCGTCGGCTTCCCCGAGGGCGCGCAGCGCAGCCGCCGGATCGAGCTGCCCCGGCCGCTGACGGCGCTCGTCGCGCGGACCCGCACCCCGCTGGTCGTGGGCGACGCGGACGACGACCCGCGCGTCGAGGGCCGCCACACCATCGGCACCCTGGAGCTGGCCGCCTACGCCGGGTACCCGATCGAGGACGCGCGCGGGCACGTGGTCGGCGCCCTGTGGGCCGTGTCGTCGGAGCCGCGCACCTGGACGGAGACCGACCTCGCGACGCTGGCCGACCTGTCCGCCGCGGCCTCGGGCGAGCTGCGGCTGCGCGCGGAGCGGGAGCGTGCCCGGCTGGCCGAGCAGGTGGCGTTCCGTGCGCACCGCCGGTCGCGGTTCCTGCTGGGGCTCTCGGAGCGGTTCGCGCGCGTCACGACGCTGGACGAGGTCGAGGACGCCATCGCGCACGTCATCGGGACCGGCACGGGAGCCCGCTGGGTCTCGCTCGCCCTGGTGGACGCGGACCGGCGCCACCTGTCGTTCTTCACCGTCGGGCACCACCACCCCGGCGAGCCGGCGCTGCGCAGCACCCGCCTGGACGCGCCCCGGCCGGACACCCACGTGGTACGGAGCCGCGCCGCGCTGCGGTTCCGCGACCACGCGGAGATGGTGGCGAGCTACCCCGAGATGAGGCCGGTGGGCTCCGTCTCCGAGGGCGCCCGGTCCTTCCTGCCCGTGATGTCGAACGGGATGGTCGTGGGCGTCATCGCCTGCGTGTGGGACCAGGCGCGCGAGCACGACGCCGACACGGCCGCCCTCGAGTCGACGATCAGCCGGTACGTGGCCCTCGCCCTCGAACGCGTCGCCCTGCTGGAGGCGCGGCGCCGGGTGGCGACGACGCTGCAGGAGTCGATGCTCACCGCGCCGCCCGCGGTGGCGCACCTCGACATCGCGACCACCTACGCCCCCGCCGCCCGCACCGACCAGGTGGGCGGCGACTGGTACGACGCCGTCGTGCGCGACGACGGCACGGCCATCGTCATGATCGGCGACGTCGCGGGGCACGACGTGCACGCGGCCGCGCAGATGGGCCAGCTGCGCTCCATGCTGCGGGCGCTCGCCTGGAGCCACGACGAGTCGCCGGCCGGGCTGCTGACCCGCCTCGACAAGGCGAACGCGCGCCTCGGGCCGCGCGCGATGGCGACCGCCGTCGTCGCCCGGCTGGACCGCGACCCCGCCCCCTGCCCGGAGGACGCCGTCGCCGGCACGGAGCCGCCGGAGCGCGCGTACACGCTCACCTGGTCGGTGGCGGGCCACCCGCCGCCGATGGTGCTGCGCCGCGACGGCCGGGTGGAACGCCTGGACGCGACGCCCGACCTGCTGCTCGGCGTCGTCCCGACCACCGCGCGCGCCGACCGCACGGCCCGTCTGCTGCCCGGCGACACGCTGGTGCTCTACACGGACGGCCTCGTGGAGCGCCGCGGCGTCCCGAGCGACCAGCGCCTGGCCGACCTGGAGCGGGTGCTGCGCTCGGCGCACGGCGAGGCGACGTCCGCCGTGCCGCGCGCCCTGGTGCGGGGCCTGGTGGGCGACCGGCAGCGCGACGACGTCGCGGTGCTCGCGGTGCGCGTGCGCGTCCCCGCCCCGTCCGGCCCGCCGTCGTCCGCCGGGCCCGCGAAGGCGGAGCGCCGCGTGGCCGACGACGACCTCAGCGACCTCGGCCCGGCGCGCCGGTGGGTGGACGACGTGCTCGAGTCGTGCGACGTCTCCGACGAGCTGCGGCGGACGGCGATGCTGCTGACCAGCGAGGTGCTGACCAACGCGCTGGAGCACGGCGAGGGCCCCATCACCGCGACCGTCGAGGTGGACGGCCGGCGCCTGCGCGTCGGGGTGCGGGACGGCAGCACGGCCGAGCCGGAGCTCCAGTCACCGCAGCCGCAGGACCTGTCGGGCCGCGGGGTGCTGTTCCTCGACCGGCTCGCGTCCCGGTGGGGCGTGGAGCTGCACGACGGCTCCGACGCCGTGGGCCGGCACTCCGGCGTGGTCGAGGGCAAGACCGTGTGGTTCGAGATCGACCGGGAGGCGCGGCCGCTGACCGGCACCGTCTCGCGGGTGCGGCTGCCGACGCCCGCCAGCGGGACGGTCCCGCTGGTCGAGCGCGTGCTGCGCGACGACCGGCGCTGAGCGCGGCGCCCTCCCCGAAGGTCGCCCCGGGCGACACCCCTGCCGCGCGTCGGAGGCGCGTCGTACGGTGTGAGACGTGACACACACTGCCCAGCGCGGCGCGCCCGCGACATCGACCACGGCCGACGCCGCCACCGGTGATGACGTCGGCGCCCTGCTCGAGCAGTACCGCCGCGAGCTCACCGGCTACTGCTACCGCATGCTCGGCGGCGCGTTCGAGGCCGACGACGCGGTGCAGGAGACGCTGCTGCGCGCGTGGCGGTCCTACGACCGCTTCGAGGGGCGATCCTCCCTGCGCTCGTGGCTGTACCGCATCGCGACCAACGTGTGCTTCGACCACCTCGGCTCGTCCAAGCGACGCGAGCGCCCGATGGGGCTGGGCGGCCCGCAGCCCGCGGAGGAGCAGTACTTCGGCGAGGTGCTCGCCGAGGACCGGTGGCTCGAGCCGGTGCCCGACGACGCGGTCCTGCCGCGCGAGGGCGACCCGGCGGACGTCGCGGTCGGCCGCGAGTCGATCCGCCTCGCGTTCGTCGCCGCCCTCCAGCACCTGCCCGCCCGGCAGCGGGCCGTGCTGGTGCTGCGCGAGGTGCTGCGCTGGTCGGCCGCCGAGGTGGCCGAGCTCCTCGACACCACGGTCGCGTCCGTGAACAGCGCGCTCCAGCGCGCCCGCGCCACCCTGGGCAGCAAGGGCCTGCGACGGCCGGGCGGGGCCGCCGAGGCGGAGGACGCCGCCGCCGCGGACGACGAGCGGTGGGCCCCCGTCGACCAGGACCTGCTGGAGCGGTACCTGGACGCCTTCGAGCGCTACGACATGGAGGCGCTCGTCGCGCTGCTGCACGACGACGCCGTCCTCAACATGCCGCCCTACACGATGTGGGTGCGCGGCAGCCGCGAGGTGATCCGCTGGATGACGGGGCCGGGCGCCGGCTGCCGGGGCTCGCGCTGCGTCACCGTCCAGGCGAACGGGTCGATGGCGTACGCGCAGTACCGCCAGAACCCGGCGGGTGGCTGGTCGCCCTGGGGGCTCGCCGTCCTCGAGGACGACGGCCGGGGCCGGATCACCGGCATCACGACCTTCCTCGACACCGCGACGTGGTTTCCCCGCTTCGGGCTGCCGGACCACCCGCCCGCGCTCTGACCCAGGGTCTCGATCGGCACTCGGGTCAGGCGGACGGGGCGTCCGGAGCACCCCGGAGGTAGGCCTCGGCGGCCTGCGGGACGGGGATGCGCGGGTCGATCACCTCGTTGTTCAGGTGCGTCGCCGCGTACGCGGCGCGGAACTCGGACGGCGTCACGCCGGCGCGCTCGCGGAACCGCTTGAGGAAGTTCCGGCTGTCGCGGAAGTGGGAGTGGTGGGCGACCTGACCGACCGGCAGGTCGGTGCGCACCAGCAGCACCTTCGCCGTCTCGATCTTGAGGTCGAGGATGTAGTCGCGCAGGTTGGTGCCGTGCGCGGCCTTGAAGGTGCGGTTCAGGTAGTCGGGGTTGACCTTGAAGCTGCGCGCGACCTCCGCGACGGTGAGGTCCGCCGAGATGTGGCTGCGGATCCACTCGGCCACCGGCGCGGCGCGCGGACGGCGGCCCTCGACGGCGTCGCCGCGCCCCCGCAGGTAGTCGTCCGTGAGCTCCACCAGCAGCGCCCCCGTGAGGAAGTCGCACTCCCGCTGGCTGTAGCGGAACCGGTTCGCGGCGTCGAGCACCTGCCGCAGGGCGAGCACGGCCCGGTGCCACCGGCTCGGGCTGAAGCGGGGCGGCAGCAGGCACACGTCATTGAGGACGGCGCTGAAGCCGCCGTTGCGGACCCGCTCGAGCTCGCCGGCGAACCGCCCCGGCAGGGCGCCGCCCGGGTCCCCGCCGTCCTCGATCTCCTGCCAGTCCGCGAAGAAGTGCAACCAGTAGAAGGCCGTCTCCTCGGTGGTCTCGGCCGCCCCCTCGACGGTCGCCCCGGGCGGTGTCACGACGCACGTGCCCGGGCCCAGCTCGACCGGCTCGCCGTCCACGAGCAGGGGCACCGTCCCCGTGACGCCGAGGAAGATCTCGAAGTCGCGCTGGTGGTGCAGGCGCTTGTGCCGCCATCCGGCGGGCGCCGTGAACTCGCCGGCCTTGTAGAAGAAGATCGGCTCGGCGAGGGAGATCTCGAACATCACGCCTTCCCGCGGCACCCGGTCGAGTAAGGTCGGATTCGACCACCTTTGCGCGCCATCTGGCGTTCCCCCGGGACCACTGTGACGAATTCTAGTCGGAAAAGCACACCAAGATGGGGGGTGCGTGCCTCGCGCAACGCTCCCGGCGCTCCCTACCGTGGGCCGACGGTTCATCGACGTACCACGAGGGAGACGGACGCTATGACAGCGAGCGTCATGGACGAGGCACCCGCCACGTCCGGCACGAGGCAGACGGCGCAGATGCCCCTGTACCGGAAGGTGACGTACGCGTTCACCGACCTGTCCGGAAACCTGCTGTACTGCATCATCTCGGGCTACGCCCTGTACTACTTCACCGAGGTGTACGGGCTGTCGATCGCCACCGCCGGCGCGATCCTGCTGGCCGCGCGCATCATCGACGCCGTCGACGCGCCGGTGTGGGGCTTCATCATCGACCACACCCGCAGCCGGTGGGGCCAGAGCCGACCGTGGTTCCTGTGGATGGCGATCCCGTTCCCGCTGACCGTGTGGCTGCTCTTCACCACGCCCCCGATCGACGGCACGGGCAAGGCGGTCTACGCGGCCGTCGTCTACATCCTCGCCGGCATCACGTACACGGGGATGTCCACGCCGATCACGTCCGTGCTGCCCAACCTGACCTCGAACCTGCAGGAGCGCACGGTCGCCAACTCCTTCCGCATGGTCGGGGGCAACGTCGGCAACTTCCTCGCGGTGACGTTCGTGCTGCCGCTGGTCACGTTCTTCGGCGGCTCGCCCACGTCGCAGTCGGGCTGGTCGCTCACCGTGGGGCTGTACGCGATCGTCGCGTTCGTGCTCCTCGTGGTCGCCTTCGCCACCATGCGCGAGAAGAACGTCGAGCGGGCGACCTCGATCTCGGTGCGGGACTCGGTGCGGGCCGCGCGCGGCAACTGGCCGTGGGTGCTGCTCGTGGTCGCCAACGTGCTCTTCTGGGTGGGCCTGACCGCCCGCACGACGGCGCTGCCGTTCTACTTCCAGTACAACCAGGGCAGCACCGCGGCGATCGCGCTGTTCAACGGCGTCTCGATCGTGCAGGTGGCCGGCATGGCGTCCGTGCCGCTGCTCGTGAAGCGCCTCGGGAAGTACGGCAGCACGATCCTCGGCTTCGCGCTGGCGATCGTCGGCCAGGTCGGCCTGGCGCTGTTCGCCGGCGACGACGTGCTGCTGATGGCGTCGTGGGTCGTGGCCTGCCTCGGCAGCGGCACGGCGTGCGCGCTGTTCTTCGCGATGGTCGCCGACACCGTCGACTACGGCGAGTGGCGCAACGGCGTGCGCGCCGCGGGCTTCCTCACGGCGATCGGCAGCTCCTTCTGCATCAAGATGGGGGCGGGCCTCGGGGCGTTCCTGCCGTCGGTGATCATGGGCGCCGGCGGCTACGTCGCCGACCAGCCGCAGTCCGCCACGGCCCTGGCCGCCATCCAGTTCTCCTTCGCCTGGCTGCCCGCCCTCGCCTTCGCGCTCGGGATCGTCCCGATGCTCGTCTACCGGCGCTTCGAGCGGAACGAGCCCGTCGTGCTGGCCGCGCTCGCCGAGCGCGCAGAGCAGCCCGCCCCGCCCGCCGACGGCACCGCCCCCACGTCGCCCGAGACGCACCGCTGACACCGCAGGAGCAGGTCATGACCACCACCCCGGTCACCCACCCGGCCACACACCCGGCCACCCACCCGGTCGAACCCAGCACCACCCCCGCGCTGGTCGCCCTCGAGATCACCTCCCCGTTCTGGGTCCGCTACCGCGACCTGGTCGTCGACGAGGTCCTGCCCTACCAGTGGCGGGTGATGACGGACGAGGCCGACATCGAGATCGCCCACGAGCCCGGCGGGAACGAGGCCAGCTACGCCTCCAGCCACGCCGTGGCGAACTTCGAGATCGCGGCCGGACGCGCCAGCGGCCGCCACTCCGGCTACGTCTTCCAGGACACCGACGTCTACAAGTGGCTCGAGGCCGTCGCCTACGCCCTGCGCTACCGCCCCGACGCGGCGCACCTGCGCCGGCTCGCCGACTCCGTCGTGGAGCTCGTCGCCGCCGCCCAGGAGCCCGACGGCTACCTGTGCACCTTCTTCCAGATCGAGGCGCCCGAGCGACGCTTCGCGCGGCTGCGCGAGTCCCACGAGCTGTACACGATGGGGCACGGCATCGAGGCCCTCGTCGCCTACCACGAGGTGACGGGTGACGAGCGGGCCCTCCGCGTCGCCGTCGCCATGGCCGACTGCCTGGACCGCGCGTTCGGTCGTGGACCCGGACAGCTGCGCGGCTACGACGGCCACGCCGAGGTCGAGCTCGCCCTCGCCCGCCTGCACGAGGCCACCGGCGAGGACCGCTACCTCGCGCTGGCCCGCTTCTTCCTCACCGAGCGCGGACAGGACCCGGAGTTCTTCGACCGGCAGGTCGCCGAGGACGGCCCCGAGCGTTCCCTCATCGACGGGATGCACGCCTTCGACCGGGCGTACTTCCAGGCCGCCGAGCCCGTGACCGAGATGGCCACCGCGGACGGTCACGCCGTGCGCCTCGCCTACCTGGTCACCGGGATGGCGCAGGTCGGCCGGCTGGCCGACGACCCGGAGCTGTCCGCGAGCGCCGAGCGCCTGTGGCACAACGTCACGCGGCGACGGATGTACGTGACCGGCGCGGTGGGCTCCGCCCAGCACGGCGAGCGGTTCACCACCGACCACGACCTGCCCAACGACACCGTGTACGGCGAGACGTGCGCCTCGGTCGGGATGGCCTTCCTCGGCCGCGCCCTGCTGCGCGCGCGTCCCGACGGCGAGTTCGCGGACGTCGTCGAGCGGGAGCTGTTCAACTCGGCGATCAGCGGCATGTCCCAGGACGGCACGACGTTCTTCTACGTCAACCCGCTCGAGGCGGACCCCGCGTGGCACGCCAACCCCGGCCGGGCGCACGTCCTGACGCGGCGGGCGGACTGGTTCGGCTGCGCGTGCTGCCCCAGCAACGTGGCGCGCCTCGTGGCGTCCGTCGACCAGTACGTCTATTCCGCCACCGACGACGACACGGTCCTCGTGTCCCAGTACATCGCCAGCGAGGCGACGTTCGACGGCGGTGTCCGGATCAGCCAGGCGTCGCAGCTGCCCTGGGGCGGCACCGTCCGCCTCGACGTCGCCAACCCGGACCGCCGTCGCCTGCGCCTCGGTGTGCGGATCCCGCAGTGGTCCGCGGGCGCGTACCGGCTCGTGGTCGACGGCGTGCCCTGCGACGAGCAGCCGCGCGACGGCTACGTCTTCGTGGACGTCTCCGCGCCGAGCACGGTCGTCTCGCTCGAGCTCGACATGACGCCGACGCTCGTGCAGGCGGACGACCGTGTCCGCGCCGACGTCGGGAAGGTCGCGGTCACGCGGGGCCCGGTCGTCTACTGCGCCGAGGGTGCGGACAACGTCGCACCCCTGTGGCTCTACCGGGTCGGCCTGGACGCCGAGCCCGTGTACCGGTTCGACGAGCTGCTGCTCGGCGGCATGGGCCGACTTTCCCTGCCCGCCCGCCGCCGGGTGCCCGACGGCGACGACGCGAGCCTGTACCGGCCGGCACGCCGCGCCCGGTGGGAGGACGCCACCCTGGAGTTCGTGCCGTACTTCGCGTGGGCGAACCGGTCCGAGGGGCCGATGAGCGTCTGGGTCGACGCGGAGGACTGACCGCGGGCGCGTGCACTGCGCTTGCCGCCTCTCGGCGGTGCGGTCGTGCCCTGGCCGCCCCGCTGGGCTACGTTTTCCCGCATGACCACGGACGCCCCGCAGCCCGAGGGCGTGCCCGGCGTCGGGCCGGCCGCGCCCCCGCCGACCGCCCCCGACGAGGAGGTCGACGACTCCGTCCGGCCCGTCCAGCACGACAGCCGCAACCCCCCGCGCTGGCTGCCGCGGGCGCTCGCGATGGTCGTGGTGGCGGGGTTCGTCGCCGTCTTCCTCTCGTACGCGCTGGGGCAGCTCGGCGGCCTGGCCGTCAACGTGCTCGTCGCGTTCTTCATCGCGCTGGCGCTGGAGCCGATCGTCGTGTGGCTGGTGCGGCACGGCTGGCGGCGCGGCGCGGCGGCGGGCGTCGCGCTGGGCGGGGCGATCGTCGTCGTCCTGGGCGTCCTCGCCCTCTTCGGCAACCTGTTCGTCCAGCAGCTCGTGCAGCTCGTCTCGTCGCTGCCCGCGCTCTACACCAGCCTCCAGACCGGCATCGAGCAGCGCTGGGACGTCACCGTCCCCGACTCCGACGACCTGATCGCCCAGACCATCGACCAGTGGGGTCAGGACGTCGCGACCGGCGCGATCAGCGTGGGCGTCTCCATCGTGGGAGTCCTGTTCGCGATCACCACGATCCTGCTCGTCACCTACTACGTGATCGCGGCGGGCCCACGCTTCCGTGCCGCGATCTGTGCGTGGCTGCGGCCCGACCGGCAGCAGGAGGTGCTGACGCTGTGGGAGATCACGCAGGTGAAGGTCTCCGACTTCATCAGCTCGCGCATCGTGCTCGCGTCGCTGTCGAGCGTGTTCACGTTCGTGTTCCTGCTGATCATGGACACGCCCTACGCGCTGCCGCTGTCCGTGTTCACCGGCGTGGTGTCGCAGTTCGTGCCCACGATCGGCACGTACATCGGCGGGGCGCTGCCCGTGGCCGTCGCGCTCGCGGCGCAGGGGCTGCCGCAGGCGGTGGCCGTGCTGGTCTTCATCATCGCGTACCAGCAGCTCGAGAACCTCATCTTCTCCCCCCGGGTCAGCGCCCGGGCGCTCGAGATGAACCCCGCCGTGTCGTTCCTGGGCGTGCTCGCGTTCGGCGCGGTGTTCGGGGCGCTCGGCGCGTTCCTCGCGCTGCCGATCCTCGCGACGATCCAGGCCGTCGCCAACACGTTCCTGCAGCGGCACGAGCTCATCGAGTCGCACCTGCTGCACGACCCGACGCGCTCCGGCGAGGGGCGGACGGCGCGTCGCGACCGCAACCTCGAGGCCGGCGAGCGCGCCGCCCGCGAGGCCGAGGCGCGCCGTCGCGACGGCGCGGAGGAGTGACGATGACTCTCGCAGGCGGGATCGCCCTGGTCGTGGCGTTCGGGGTGGCAGGCCAGGTGGGCGCGCGGGCGCTGCGCGTGCCGTCCATCCTGGTGCTGCTCGGGCTCGGCCTCCTGGTCGGCCCGATCCTCGGCTGGCTCGACCCGGACGCCGTCTTCGGCGACGCCCTCTTCCCCCTGGTCTCGATGGCGGTCGGGCTGCTGCTGTTCGAGGAGTCGCTCAAGCTGGACTTCACCCGCCTGCGCGGCGGCGCGCGGCGGCCCGTCCTGGGGCTGGTGACCACCGGCGCACTGCTGACAGGTGCGGGCGCGACGGCGATCGCGTACCTCTTCCTCGACCTGACCTGGGGCCGGGCCGCCGTCATCGGCGCCATCCTCATCGTGTCGGGACCGACGGTCGTGGGGCCGCTGCTCGCGATGATCCGCCCCCGCCAGCCCGTGGAGTCCGTGCTCGCCTTCGAGGGCATCTTCATCGACCCGATCGGCGCCACCGTGGCGCTCGCCGTCGCGAACGTGGTGCTGCACGCCGAGCCCGTCCGCCTCCTCGAGACCGCCGGCTCCGGGCTCCTCATCGGGGCGGCGGGTGCCGCCGTCCTGGTCGTGCTCATCCGGTTCGGCCGGGTGCCGAAGGAGACCGAGGTGGTGCTCGCGTTCGCCTTCGCCCTCGGCGTCTACGCCCTCGCCGAGGCCGGGCACGACGAGGCGGGGCTGTTCGCGACCACGGCCCTGGGCGCCGCGCTCGCCAACCAGCGCGTGGCTCGGACCGAGCCGCTGCACGAGTTCGGCACGCACATCGGGCTGCTCCTCATCGGGTCGCTGTTCATCGTGCTGTCGGCCCGCGTCGACCTGGAGGCGCTGGTCCGGTACGCCCTGCCGACGGCCGGGATCGTCGCGCTGCTCGTGCTGGTGCTACGGCCGCTGGTCGCGATCGTCTCGACCTGGGGCACGGGCCTGCGGTGGTCGGACCGGGCGATGATCGGCTGGATGGCGCCACGCGGCATCGTCGCGGCGTCCACCGCGTCCGTCTTCGCGCTGGAGTTCGAGGATGCCGGGGCGCCGTTCCCGCAGCTCGTCCCGGTGATCTTCGGCGTCGTGCTGCTCACCGCGGTCGTGTACGGCTTCACCGGCACCCCGGCGGCCAAGCTGCTCGGCGTGCGCGCCGACGAGGCGGAGAGCCTCGACGCGGACGGCGTGCCCGTGAGCCGGACGGTCTGAGCACGGCGCGCTGCCTACGATGACCGCATGGACGACCGCATGACCGGTCCCGTGCTGGTGGGCATCCCGCACGACCACCACCCGAGCGTCCCCCGGCGGGCAGCGGCCCTGGCGTCCGCCCTGGGTGCCGACCTGCTGTGCGTGGTGGTCGACGAGAGCGCCGTGCGAACGCCGTCGGGCGCCGTCGTCCCCGTGGACCCGGACGCCGGCACCGCGCCCCTCGACGAGGCCGCCCTGCGCGAGGCCGTCGCCGCGGCCCTGACGGACAGTCCCGTGCGGTGGGGGCTCCTACTGACCGGCGGCGACCCGGCCGCGGAGCTCGCCCGGATCGCCGCGGAGCACGGCGCCGCCCTCGTCGTCGTAGGGGCGCGCAGGCCGGGCGTGCGGGGCTGGGCCACGCACCTCGTGGGCGGCACCGTCGCCGGCCACCTGATCCACGACCAGCCGCGGCCGGTCGTCGTGCTGCCGGACCAGCACACGGGCGACGCCTCGTGACGGCGGGCCGCCCGCCCGCACTCGTGCGGCCCGCCCACCGGCGGCCAGGGCTGGTCGCGCTCGTCGCCGCAGGGGGTGCCGTGGGGACCGCGGCCCGCTACGGGCTGACGCAGGCCTGGCCGGCCGTGCACGGCTGGCCCGTCGCGACGTTCACCGCCAACCTGGTCGGCGCGTTCGTGCTCGGCTGGCTGCTCGAGGCGCTCGCCGCGCGCGGGCCCGAGACCACGGGCGGGCAGCGGGTGCGGCTGGCCGTCGGCACCGGAGTGCTGGGCGGCTTCACCACCTTCTCCTCGCTGGCCCTGGAGACCGAGCGGCTGCTGACCCACGGCAGCGTCGCGCAGGCGGTGGTCTACGCGGGCGCCACGCTCCTGCTCGGGTACCTCGCCTGCCTCGGCGGCGTGCTGCTGGGCGCGGACCGGAGGGCGCGATGAGCGCGGTGGTCGCGTTGCTGGTCGTGGCCGTCGCCGGCGGGCTCGGCGCCGCGGCGCGCTTCGTGGTCGACGGCGCGGTGCGCGCGCGGACGCCGGGCGCGGCGTTCCCGCGGGCCACCGTGGTGGTGAACGTGTCCGGCTCGTTGCTCATCGGCCTGGTCACCGGCGTGCTGCTCGGCGCCGGCGACCCGTCGTCGCTCGAGCCGTGGCGGCTCGCCGTGGCGACCGGGTTCTGCGGCGGCTACACCACGTTCTCGACGGCGATGGTGGAGACCGTGCGGCTCGCCCGGTCCGGGCGGGCGCGGCTCGCGCTCGCCAACGCCCTCGGCACGATGGCGCTCACCCTCGTCGCCGTCGGCGTCGGGATCGCCGTCGGCGTGGCTGTCGGCCGTCTCGGGTGAGGCTGACCGCGACGGCGTCGTGCGTGCTGACCTGGTCATCGTGGGGGGGGAGATTTAAAACAAAAAGGGCGGGGGTGGGTGAATTAAACAAACCCGATAGACTACCCCGGGGCGTGGGGGGGGGGCGCCAGGGTC
>NZ_JBSHCR010000054.1:0-29168 GCF_053615895.1 Isoptericola sp. NPDC055881 | reverse complement strand
CACCCCGAGGGGTGGGCGCCTTCTGCGTTGCCGTCCAGGTTCCAGTCCGAAGGGCTGAAGGACTCCTGAGCATTGCCTGTGTGTCCGGAGGGGGACTTGAACCCCCACGCCCGATAAAGGGCACTAGCACCTCAAGCTAGCGCGTCTGCCATTCCGCCACCCGGACGAGTGGACCTCGGCGGCGCTCTCACGCCGTCTCGGTGCGTGGAAAAACATAGCACGGCGAGGCGGGGCTCCTGCAAACCGCCGACGGCCTACCGTGGCGACGTGGCACAGCGCATCGAGGACTACGCCCTGGTCGGTGACCTGCAGACGGCCGCCCTCGTCAGTCGCACGGGTTCCGTCGACTGGCTCTGTCTACCGGCGTTCGACTCCCCCGCCTGCTTCGCCGCCTTGCTCGGCGACGACTCCCACGGCTCGTGGCAGCTCGCCCCCGCGGCGGGGGGTGCTTGCACGCGGCGACGCTACCGGGACGACAGCCTCGTGCTGGAGACCGAGTGGGAGACCCCCGACGGCCTCGTCCGTGTGATCGACTTCATGCCCCCGCGCGGCAAGGCACCCGACCTGGTGCGCATCGTCGAGGGCGTCTCGGGGCGGGTGCGGATGCGGTGCGACCTGCGCCTGCGCTTCGACTACGGCAGCGTCGCCCCCTGGGTGAGCGAGGTGGAGGACGGCGTGCTGCGCGCGGTCGCAGGACCGGACGCGGTGAGCGTCGTGACACCGGTGCACCTGACGCACGGGGGCGGCCCCCTCGACGACCTGCACGCCGAGTTC
This sequence comes from Isoptericola sp. NPDC055881, assembly GCF_053615895.1. Classification (NCBI taxonomy): domain Bacteria; kingdom Bacillati; phylum Actinomycetota; class Actinomycetes; order Micrococcales; family Promicromonosporaceae; genus Isoptericola; species Isoptericola sp. NPDC055881. Next base: position 28,394 of record NZ_JBSHCR010000054.1, on the reverse strand, counting down.
GAGGTGACGGGCGGGGACCGGGTCCCGTTCGTGCTCACGCACTTCCCGTCCCACGTCCAGCCCCCAAAGTCCGCCGACCCCGAGCCGGCGCTGCAGGACACCCTCCGGTTCTGGGCCTCGTGGGTCGGCAGCACCCGGTACGACGGTCGGTGGTCCTCGGCCGTGCACCGCTCCCTGATGACCCTCAAGGCGCTCACCTACCACCCCACCGGCGGCATCGCCGCGGCCGCCACGACGTCCCTGCCCGAGGACCTCGGAGGCGAACGCAACTGGGACTACCGCTTCTGCTGGCTGCGCGACGCGGCGTTCACGCTGCTGTCCCTCCTGAGCACCGGGCACACCGCCGAGGCGGGCGCCTGGCGCGAGTGGCTGCTGCGCGCCGTCGCCGGCGACCCCGCCGACCTGCACATCATGTACGGGCTCGACGGCCGACGGCGGATCCCCGAGAGCACGCTGGACTGGCTGCCCGGGTACGAAGGCTCCCGCCCGGTCCGGGTCGGGAACGCCGCCGCCGGACAGCTGCAGCTCGACGTGTGGGGCGAGGTGCTGGTGTGCCTGGACCTGGCACGGTCGTCGTCGCTCGGCGCGAAGGACGAGACCTGGCAGCTCGAGACGGCGCTCATGGACTTCCTCGAGGGCCACTGGCGCGACCTCGACAACGGCCTGTGGGAGGTGCGCGGCCCACGACGAGCGTTCGTGCACTCCCGGGTCATGGCCTGGGCGGGGGTGGACCGCGCGGTGCGCGGCATCGAGCACTTCGGGCTCGACGGGCCGCTCGACCGGTGGAAGGCGCTGCGCGAGGAGATCCGCACCGACGTGCTGACCCACGGGTACGACGCCGACCGCCAGACCTTCACCCAGTTCTACGGGTCCCAGGGCCTCGACGCCTCCCTGCTGCTCCTCCCGCGCGTGGGGTTCCTGCCCTGGGACGACCCGCGGGTCGTCGGGACGGTCGAGGCGGTGCAGCGCGAGCTGTCCACGTCCGACGGGCTCCTGCTGCGCTACCGGCAGGACGCCGACGGGGGCGTGGACGGGCTGGCGGGAGGCGAGGGCACGTTCCTCGTGTGCAGCTTCTGGCTCGTGCACGCCCTGGAGGGGATCGGCAGGCACGACGAGGCGGTGCAGCTCTTCGAACGCCTGCTCGCGCTGCGCAACGACGTCGGCCTGCTCAGCGAGGAGTACGACGTCGCCACCGGTCGGCAGCTCGGCAACACCCCGCAGGCGTTCAGCCACGTGGGTCTCGTGAACGCCGCGCGAGCGCTCAGCGGTGGCGACCTCGTCGACGTCTTCGGCGTGCCCGACGAGGGCCCGCCCACGCCCTGAGCACACCGAGCGGTCCCGGCCGTCGGTGCCGCCGTGTACCGTCCCCCTGGCCGGACCAACCGGTCAAGGGTGCGGAACTGGACAAGCGTGTCCGGACAGGAGAATGACGACGTCATGATGGGTGGGCACCATGCCGCGTCGGGCGCGGCCGCTTGGGTCGCGGTCACGTCGACGGCGCCGTTCGCGCTCGGTTGGCACCCGGTGTCGGACGTCGGGGTGATGACCGGTGCGCTGGTCTGCGCGGGTGCCGCGCTGCTGCCCGACGCCGACCACCACAGCGGCACCATCGCGCACTCGCTGCCCCCCGTCTCGGAGGGGGTCACGAAGCTCGTCGCCGCCCTCTCCGGCGGGCACCGCAACGGGACCCACTCGATCCTCGGCATCGCCGTCTTCACCGCGATCGCGTGGGTCATGGGCATGGTGTCCCTCCAGACCGAGGCGTTCGGGGAGGTGCTGGTCGGCCCCGGCATCATGGCCGTCCTGCTCATCGCCTTCGCGCTGCGCGCCTGGAAGGTCACCGACGGGAAACGGTGGTGGAACTGGACGCTGTCGCTGCTCCTGGCCGGGTGCGTGGCCGTCTTCGCGCCCGAGGAGTGGAACTGGATGCCGTTCTGCGTCGGGCTCGGCTGCGCGGTGCACGTCGTCGGCGACCTCCTCACCACCGCCGGCGTGCCGCTCCTGTGGCCGCTGAGGTTCCGTTCCCCGTACTGGGTGCGCCGCTACCGGGTGCTGCCGTTCGACGAGGTGTGGCGCGACGGCGGCAACCTCTCCCTGCCCGTCCTCGGCGACGCCGGGTCGTGGCGCGAGTGGCTGGTCATGACCCCCGTCAGCCTCTACGCCGTCGTCGGCGTGACCTGGGCCGCGCTGCAGCAGATGGGGTACGACACGCAGCCGGTGTGGGAGAACGTGTCCGGCTGGGTCAGCACGCTCGGCTCCTGAGCCACGCCGAGACGGCGGATAAAAGGGTGGACCGCCCCGAGGCGCCCTGGCATGCTTCCGGCAGGCGGCACGCGATCGGCGCGGGCCAGCACACGAAGGAGGGCAGAGCGATGGACGTCGTCGTCATGCGCGCCCTCCCGGAGACGCTCCGGCGGGCGGACACCACCCGAACCTGAGGGGCCGTGCTCGAGCTCCTCGTCCTGAGCAGGAGTCTCGCGTGCACCAGCACACCCCTTCCCCGTTCGTCTCTTCACCTGTCTTCCCCCTCTCCCTTTCTCCCTTCGGCGAGGACGTCGCCGGCGACCTGCCCGTGGAGCCCGGCCCCGACCAGCGGTGGTCCACCTGGACCTCGGTGACGAAGGGCCAGCGCGGCCCCGAGCCGCGTCCGGACTGGATCGTCACCGCTGACGCCGCGCTCGACACCGAGCTCGGCGTCCTCAAGACCGGCAAGGAGGCGGACGTCTTCCTCGTCGAGCGCGCCGTGCCCGGCGACCCGGACCGCCGCAGCCTGCTCGCCGCCAAGCGCTATCGCAGCCGGGACCACCGGCAGTTCTACCGCGACGGCGAGTACACCGACGGCCGCCGCGTGCGCCGCACGCGCGACCAGCGCGCCATCGAGGACCGCAAGTCCTCCTGGGGCAAGGCCGTGGCCGCCACGCAGTGGGCGGACGCCGAGTTCCTGGCGCTGTCCCGGCTCTGGGACGCGGGCGCCCCCGTGCCCTACCCCGTCCAGATCGACGCGACGGAGATCCTCCTGGAGTTCGTCGGCCAGGAGACCGCCGACGGGGAGGCCGAGGCCGCGCCCCGGCTCGCCCGCACGCGCCCCGAGCCCGAGCAGCTCGCCGACTGGTTCGACCAGTTGCGGCACGGGATGGGCGTCATCGCCCGCCTCGGCTGGGCGCACGGCGACCTGTCGCCGTACAACATCCTCGTGGCCGACGCCGACGAGGGCGGGCGGCTCGTGATCATCGACCTGCCCCAGGTCGTGGACCTCGTGGCCAACCCGTTCGGCGCGGACCTGCTGCACCGCGACTGCCGCAACGTGTGCACGTGGTTCGTCTCCCGCGGCCTCGACGTCGACCCCGACGAGCTGTTCGCGGAGGTCTTCGCCCAGGCCTGGTGAGGCATCGGCTGGGCCGGGCACGCACGGGGCACGGAAGGGGGCATGGGAGGGCGCGGGCGCGGGTGTCAGCCGCCCGCGCCCACGCCGTTGTCCGGGGCGCCGTCGCCCGGGGGCAGGTCGCCGCGCTCGACCGGCGCCTGGTCGCCGGGAGGCGCCTCGGCGAGCAGGTCGTCCAGCTCCTGCGACGTCGGCACCCGGACGTTCCCCGCGGCCTCCCGGAGCGCGTCGTGGTCGGCCGTCAGCCCCGACACCCGGACCAGCACCTCGTCGCGCGCCTGGACGTACTCCTCCGCGTCGCCGGACGTCCGGCGCAGCAGCTCACCCTCCTCGACGCAGCTGACGGGCCCTTCCACGGAGCCGCCGCCCGTGTCCGTCAAGGGCGCGGCGGAGCAGTCGTCCACGCTCATCTGACCGCCGACGGCGGTCAGCAGGAAGATGCTGCCGGTCGCGGCATCGCTGAAGATCAGCGAGAACCCGTCCGTGCCGTAGGCACCCGCGGCCATCGCCACGGGCTCGAAGCCCTCCGCCGACGTGGTGAGCACGTACTGCGGCCGGGCCCCCCACCGGGCCGCGGCGTCCGCGACCTCCTGCGACGAGGCCGGCTCGGTGGTGGCGCACCCGGCCACCACCGCGACCGTGAGCAGACTGAGGGCTGCAGGCAGGATCCGTGCATGACGGGGGCTCATGAGCGCCGATGATGTCACGGGGCTACCGTGGACGGATGGGTGCACCGGCCGCGTACGACGACGAGGCGCTGGCAGCGTTCTTCGCGGACCTCGGCCTCGCCCTCGGCGCAGGAGACCTCGAGGACCTCTCCGAACGGTTCGACCTCCCGGCGCTGCACGCGGGCCAGACCAGCTCCACGGTCATGACGTCGCCCGAGCAGGTCCTGGAGCTCCACCGGACGCGGCCCGTCTCCCAGGAGGCCGCGGACGCCGTCGCCGCCGTCCCTGAGGTCCGGGCCGTCGACGAGGCGGGCTGGGGGCTGCTCTGGGTCGCGGTGCGATGGAGCTACCGGGACGAGCTCGCCGCCGAGCGGGCGAGCGAAGACGTCCGCTACCTGCTGCGTCGCGGACGCACCACGTTCGCCGTCTGCGTGCTGGCACCCTCCGACTGAGCGTCCGCGCGCTCCCCCCCTTCCCCCGGGGCCCGATCCGTGGTTTTGTATAAGTACGCACTTATAGAAACGGACCCGGAGGAGTCGTCATGACCATCACCATCGACCCCGTGGCCACCGCCGGCCTGGTCGCGCGGGAGATCCGCACCGGTGAGCGGAACGGTGCACCGACGAAGATCGCCGTCGCCCGCCGTGCCTATGCCACCGACCGCGCCGACCTGTGGGAGGCGGTCACCTCCCCCGAGCGCATCCGCCGCTGGTTCCTGCCCGTCACCGGCGACCTCGCTGTCGGCGGCCGGTACCAGCTCGAGGGCAACGCCGGGGGCACGGTCGAGCGCTGCACGGCCCCCGACGGCTTCGCGGTGACGTGGGAGTTCGGCGGCTCGGTCTCGTGGCTCTCCGTGACCCTCGCGCCTGCCGAGGACGGCACGGTGCTGGAGCTGGTGCACGAGGCCGTCGTGCCGCAGGAGCTGTGGGACCAGTACGGCCCGGGCGCCACCGGCGTCGGCTGGGACCTCGGCCTCATGGGGCTCGGTCTGCACGTCGCGGACCCTGCGACCCCCCTCGACCCGCAGGTCGCGGAGGCGTGGACGCTCTCGCCCGACGGCGTCGCGTTCGCGCGTCTCGCGGCGACAGGCTGGGCCGACGCCGCGGTCGCCGACGGGGACGACCCCGTCGCGGCCCGGGCGGCCGCCGAGCGCACCGTCGCGTTCTACACGACCGTGCCGGAGGCCTGATGCCCGAGGGACCGGCCGGCGCCGCACCGTCGCGCCGGCGCGGCGTCTTCGAGGCGCTGGGCGACCCGGTCCGACGTCGGCTGCTCGAGCTGCTCGCCCCCGGCGAGCAGCCGGCCGGCGCGCTGGTCGAGGCACTGCAGGCGGAGGACCGCATCTCCCAGCCCGCGGTCTCGCAGCACCTGCGGGTGCTGCGGGACGCGCGCCTCGTCACCGTCCGCGCGGAGGGCACCCGCCGTCTCTACGCCGTCGACGACGCCGGGCTCGACGTCGCGCGCCTCTGGCTGGCGCACTTCGCATCGCCGTTCGCCCAGCCGCTCGACGCTCTGGAGACGGAGCTGGCCCGCGGCCGTCGCGCGCGGCGGCAGGGCACAGGCGCCGGAGACGCCGGAGACGCCGGAGACGTCGGAGCGGCCCGGACTCGGCCGGGCCAGACGGGGTGAGCCTCAGCCGCCGCTCGGGACGAGCTCGCGGCGCAACACCCAGCGCGGCAGGCGACCGCTCGTCGCGGCCGTCTCCCCGACGCGGTCGAAGCCGACCGACTCGAACAGGCCGACCGTGCCCACGAACGCCGCGCCGACCGGGACCCTGCGCCCCGGGGCCGGCTCGACCGGGAACCCCTGCACGGCGTGCGCCCCGTGGTCGCGCGCGTAGTCGACGGCGGCCCCCAGGAGGGCGCGGGCGATCCCGCGCCGCCGGTACCCCGGCCGGACGACGAAGCACATCACGGCCCACGTGGTCGGCCACTCGGCCTCCTCGACGCGGGGCAGCACGCGCGAGTGCTGGAGCGACGACGCCGCGGACACGGGCGCGAGGCCGACCCAGCCGACCACCTCCTCGTCGGCCACGTGCTCGCCGTCCCGCTGACCGTCCTCTGCGAGGTAGGCGAGGAGACCGGGGGCGGGGACGCGGCCCGACAGGTCGCGCAGGTGCTCGCGCCGGCCGTCCACGGGCAGGCCGCGTGGCTGACGCCAGTGCAGGCACCAGCACACCTGCCCCCGGCCGCGCGGGTCGAGCATCGTCACCACGTCGTCGAACCGGTCCGCGTCGGCCGGTGCGATCCGGAGACCGGTCACCATGCCCGTCAGGCTAGACAGCCCCCGTCCCGGTCGCCCGCGGGGCGCCGTCACCGGAAGTCACGCGACCGGGTGGTCACCGGCAGCCGCAGCGGCGCGAGGTGCTCCGCGAGCAGGTTGACCGCGCCGTCGGCACTCTCGATCCGGCCGCGGACCACCATCGCGGGGGCGCTGCGCGCCACGGTGCGGAAGCGGCGCCACAGGCCCGGGGAGCAGATCACGTTGAGCAGCCCGGTCTCGTCCTCGAGCGACAGGAACGTCACGCCACCCGCGGTGCCCGGGCGCTGCCGGTGCGTCACGACGCCGCCCACCGCCGCCCGCCGGCCGGGCTCGGTGGCGCACGCCTGCGCGACGGTGAGCACGCCCGCCCGCTCGAGCCCGTCCCGCACGTGCTCCAGCGGCGACGTCGAGCCCGGCGTGATGCCGGTGGCCCAGGCGTCCGCGACGTCCACCTCGACCGGCGTCATGCCGGGCAGCGTCGGGGCGTCCACCCCGACGGACACGCCCGGCAGGGTGCCCGGCCCTTCCTGGCCGAGGGCGCCCGCGGCCCACAGTGCCTCCCGGCGTCCTGCCCCGAGACCTTCCGTGGCGCCCGCCGTCGCGAGCGCCTCCAGCTGGGCGGTGCTCAGCCCGACCCGGCGGGCCAGGTCGCGCAGGTCGCGGAACGGCCCGTGCGCCGCACGCTCGGCGACCAGCTGCTCCGCCAGGTCGTCGCCGATGCCGCGCACGGCCGACAACCCGAGGCGCACCGCGAGCGCGGGGTCCGGCGGCGGGCCGAACTGGTCGGCCGCCGGGGTCTCGGCGCGACGGGCCGCCTCGCCCGGCGGGGAGGTCAGCCGTTCGACGCCAGCGAGCGCCCGCGAGGCGTTCACGTCGGGACGCAGCACCTGCACGCCGTGGCGCCGTGCGTCCGCGGCCAGCGACTGCGGCGAGTAGAAGCCCATCGGCTGCGCCGCCAGGAGCCCGGCGTAGAACGCGGCCGGGTGGTGCACCTTGAGCCACGAGCTGGCGTACACGAGGTAGGCGAACGAGTAGGCGTGCGACTCGGGGAAGCCGAAGTCCGCGAACGCCTTGAGCTTGTCGTAGATCTCCTCCCGCACGGCGGGGTCGTCGACCCCCTTGGCCCGCATCCCCTCCAGGAGCCGGCCGCGCAGCTCCTCCATCCGTTCGACGGAACGCTTCGAGCCCATCGCCCGGCGCAGCTGGTCGGACTCCTTGGGGGTGAAGCCCGCGACGTCGATCGCCATCTGCATGAGCTGTTCCTGGAACAGCGGCACGCCCTTCGTCTTGCCGAGGGAGCTCTCCAGCAGCGGGTGCAGGAAGGTCACCGGCTCGCGGCCCCGCGCACGCTCGATGTACGGGTGCACCGACCCGCCCTGGATCGGCCCGGGGCGGATGAGCGCGACCTCGATGACGATGTCGTAGAACACCCGCGGCTGCAGGCGCGGCAAGGTCGCCATCTGGGCGCGCGACTCCACCTGGAACACGCCGACGGTGTCGGCGGCGCACAGCAGGTCGTACACCGCGGGGTCGTCGTCGGGCAGGCCGTGCAGCGTGAGCTGTTCGCCCGTGTGCTCGGCGACCGAGTCGAACGCGTACCGGATCGCGGTGAGCATGCCGAGGCCGAGCAGGTCGAACTTCACCAGCCCGGCGTCCGCGCAGTCCTCCTTGTCCCACTGCAGCACGGTGCGCCCTTCCATGCGGGCCCACTCCACGGGGCAGACCTCGATCACCGGGCGGTCGCACATGACCATCCCGCCGGAGTGGATGCCCAGGTGCCGGGGCAGACGCAGCATGCGGTCGGCCAGGTCGAGCACCGGCGCGGGGATCTGCCCTTCCTCCTCGGCCGACGGCGGGCGGTGCTCGGGCACGACGTCGTGGGTGTCGTCCGCGCGACGCGTGTCGCCCTCGTCCGTCGCGAGCGGGTCGACGACCCGCCGGTAGCCCAGGGACGGCGTCCAGTCCCGCCGCCCCTGGCCCGGCAGGTGCCCCTGATGGGGCCGGTCGTTCCCGGGGAGCGTCTCTGCCGGCCCCCACAGCGCGGCCACCCGGGCGTCCTTGGCGGCGGTCCGGTTCGTCGGGCTGCCTGCACCCTGCGCACCCGGCGAACTCGGCGAACCCTGCGGACCCGGTGCGCCTGCCGCCGCCCGGGCGGCCTGCGCCGCGGCGTCGGCCGCCGGGCTGACGGGGTCGGGCCCGCGCAGCGACCCCCAGCGCTCGATGGACTTGCTCCAGGCGTCCTGCTGGCCGACGTCGTACCCGAGGGCGCGGGCCGCGTCGCGCACGGCCGAGCGCGGCCGGTAGGAGATGACGTTGGCCACCTGCGCCGCGTGCGTGCGCCCGAACGTGGTGTAGACGTGCTGGATGACCTCCTCGCGCCGCCCGGACTCGATGTCGATGTCGATGTCCGGCGGCCCGTCGCGCTCGGGGGCGAGGAAGCGTTCGAACAGCAGGCCGTGCTTCACGGCGTCGACGGCGGTGATGCCGAGCGCGTAGCAGACCGCCGAGTTGGCGGCGCTCCCCCGGCCCTGGCACAGGATGCCCTCCCGGCGGCAGAACTCCACGAGGTCGTAGACGACGAGGAAGTAGCCGGGGAAGGTCAGGTCCTCGATGACGCGCAGCTCGTGGTCGATCTGCGCCCACGCCCGCGCGTCGCCGGCGCCGTCCGGCCCCGGGCGCGGCCCGTACCGGTCGGTGGCCCCGCGCCGCACCAGCTCGCGCAGCCAGGTCGCCTCGTCGTGCCCGTCGGGCACGGGGTAGGGCGGCAGGTTCGGCGCCACCAGGCGCAGGTCGAAGGCGCACTCCGCGGCGAGCGCCGCGGCGGCGGCGACGGCCTGCGGGTGCCGGCGGTGCAGCGAGCGCATCTCGGCGGCCGAGCGCAGGTGCGCGACCGGACCGCCGGGCAGCCAGCCGTCCAGGCCGTCCAGCGACGACCGCGCCCGGACGGCGGCGAGCGCGCCCGCCAGGTCGGCGTCGCGCGGGCGGGCGTAGTGCGCGGCGGTGGTCGCGACGAGCGGGAGGCGTGCGTCGCGGGCCAGCGCGGCGAGGGCGGCGTGCAGGTCGGCGTCCCGGGGGTCGCCGGTCGCGGTGATCTCGACGGCCACGTTGTCGCGGCCGAAGGTGTCGACCAGCAGGTCCAGCTCGCGCCGGGCCGCGCCGGTGCCGCCGCCCGGCCCGGGGGCGGTCAGGGCGCGCCGGACGGCGCCCTTGCGGCACCCGGTGAGCACAAGCCACTCGCCGTCCGCCGCGGCGCCGAGACGCTCGAGGTCGTAGCGGGCCTTGCCCTTGACCCCCGCCTCCAGGTGGGCGGTCGCGATCGCGCGGGACAGGTTCCGGTAGCCCTGGTCGCCGCGCGCCAGCACCAGCAGGTGGGTGGCGCGCGGGTCGGGCAGGCCGGTCGGCGTGTCAAGGACCGGCCGGCTCCCGGCCGTCCCCGGCGCCGCACCCGGCGTCAGCGGGGCGGGGAGGTGCAGCTCGGCGCCGAAGACCGTGGGCAGCCCCACCTTCCGGGCGGCCTCCGCGAACCGCACCACCCCGTACAGCCCGTCGTGGTCGGTCAGCGCGAGCGCCTCCAGACCCAGCCGCGCACCCTCGGCCGCCAGCTCTTCCGGGTGCGACGCGCCGTCCAGGAAGCTGAACGCCGAGTGGGCGTGCAGCTCCGCGTACCCGCCCGCGCTCCCCCGTCGCGTCGTCTCAGTCATAGATCGCCTCCACCTGCCACGTGCCGCCGGACTGCGCCAGCAGCAGCGCCCGCCCGTCGTCGAGCACCGCCTGCAGGTAGACGCGGCGCGCTCCCCCGTCGGCGGCCCACCAGCGCTCGGCGAGCGGCCACGGCCCCGCCCAGCCCGTCACCGTCGCCAGGTCGCGGACACCGGTCGCGTCCCGGCTCTCCGCCGCACCGTCCCCTCCCGCACGGCCCGGCTCACGACCGCACACGACGGTCGCGGGCTCGCCGCTCATCGCGAGCCGGGCGTCGACGACGACGTCCCGCCCTGCCGCGTCCAGCACCCGGGCGGGCACCGGCTCGTCGGGCAGGCCGGCGGGTGCCGGGCTGGGCAGAGCGCCGGGCCAGGGCCGGTCGGGGTCTCGACCCGCTCCCCCCTCCGTGCCGAAAGGCACGAGCCGCACCCGGTCGCGTGGTCCGCGGCCGCCCTGCAGCTCCACCGTGAGCACGGCGTGGCCGCCGAGCAGCCCCTGCACCCTCCCGAGCGCACGCCGGGCACGCTCCCCCTCGCCCGCGTCCGCCCCCCACAGGCCGGGCTGGTGCGTCGTCGCCGGGACGACGTCCTCGGCCGCCAGCGCGAGGTGCGCGATCGGCGCGACGACGGGGTCGGCGTCGGACCCGCGCCGGGCGGACGCCGCGGTGAGCCAGCCCTCGAGCTGCCACCGCACGCGGTCGGTGATCCGCGCGGCGCTCATCCCGCCGGCCGCGGCGTCGTCCGTGCGCCACACCCGCTCCAGCACGGCGCCCTCCCCCTCGCCGACGTCGTCGCCGCCCAGGTCGGCGCCCGCCGTGCGCGCGGTGATCCGCAGCCGGCCGCAGGCCAGGCCGCGGGCGGCGAGCAGGTCGTGCAGCGCGGTCGCCAGCCGGCGGGCGGCGAAGGTCGCGACGTCGACCCGCAGGGCGGGCGGGTCCAGCTCCTCCGCGACGGCGAGGTCCTCCTCCACGCGGCGGCGGGCCGGCGGGCGCAGGTCCTCCCCGCGGGCCAGGCGCTGCGCCCAGGTCCCCAGGTCGCCGAAGCGCGCCTGCACGCTCGGGGCGGGCAGGGCGGCCAGGTCGCCCAGGGTGTGCAGCCCCAGCCGCCACCAGAGCCCCGCCGCCTCGCGCACGGCGGCCACCCCGGCCGGGTCGCAGACGGCGTGCACCAGCTCGCCCACCGGCCGGTCGGCGAGGAACGCCGCCGAGCCGCCCGTGGGCACGACGGCGTCCTCGCGGGCGGCGAGCACCGCCGCGAGCAGCCCGTCGGCCACCCCCACCTGGCACTCGTGCCCGGTGCGCGCGGCGACCGCGCCCGCCAGGGCCTGCGCCAGCGCGAGCTCGGAGCCGTGGTAGCGCGCGGCCCCGCCGGCCGGCAGCAGGAGCAGCCCTGGCCGCGCCACCTCGAGGCCTGCCACCACCGTCTCGGCGGCGAGCGCCACGGGCTCGAACTCGCGGGCGTCGCGCGCGTCGTCGGCGGGCAGCAGCGCCACCTCGGGGCACCGCTCCTGCGCCTGCCGGCGCCGCATCCCGCGCCGCACCCCCTGCGCGCGGGCGACGGCGGAGACCGCCACGACACTGTGCCCGGCGCCCGCCCCGCCGCCCGACCGCGCGCCGAGCACCGCGGCGGGGACGTGCGCGTCCAGGCCTGCGCCCGCCAGCGCCGCCACCACCGGCCAGTCCGGCACCCACAGCACGGCCGTCCGGGACCCTCCTTCCGGAACGCGGCCCGACGCCGCAGCGCCCTCTACCGCAGCACCCGCTGCCGCAGCACCCGCTGTCGCCACCATCACGCCACCCGCAGCCGGGCGCCCGGCTGCTCCCGACGCCTGTCGTCACGCACGTCCGCGCCCACGGCTCCCTCGCCGCCGAGGCCCGGCGCGACGGGCTCGCCCCCCAGCACCCGCTCGACCCGCAGCGGCACGTCGACCTCGACCTCGACCGGGCGGGCGGCGGAGCCGCGCCCGGTGCGACGCACGCGCAAGGTCCGCCGGCGCAGCCACCCCGACCCGTGGTCGACGCCGGACCAGGTGCCGCCCCGGGCGTCGAGGGTGACGTGCGCACCGGGCCAGGCCGCCTGCGCGACCAGCACCGCGCCCCGCTCGCGGGCACGTGCGGCCAGACGGCGGCGGTCGGTGTCCAGCAGCGTGGCGCCGGGCCCGACGACCACGACGTCCATGCCGTCGAGCAGGGCGGCGAGGGCGGCCGGCGCGTCCGGTCCGGGGGCGGGCACGAGCACGGTCCGCCCGAGGGCGATCCCGGCGTCCGCGGCGGCCAGCATCCCGACCGCGGGGGCCCCGACGAGCGCGACCCACGCCCCGGCCTGCGACGCCTCCCCCAGCAGGGCGAGCAGGAGCGTCGTCGAGCCACGGACCGCGAGCACCGTGCCCGCGGCCAGACCGCCTCCGGGAAGGAGCCCGGCCAGCCCCGGGTGCACCGGCAGCAGCCGTCCGGCATCGGGCTCCGTCGTCCGGCCGCGACCCGTGCGCTGCTCCGCCGCCCGGAGCGCCGCCCGGGCGGCGGCCGCCCGGTCGAGGACAGGGTCGGGCGCGAGGGCCGCGGTGCGCGGAGGGGCGACGACCGTCACGCGACCTCCCCCCGGCCCGGACGGGTGAGCACCCGGGCACGACCAGCACGACGGCGACGCCGTCGCGTTCGAACGTCTGTTCGAACACTGTCAGTAGACGTCGCCGCGGCGACCGCTGTCAACCGCGCAGGTCGGGCCGCTGCGGCCGCCTCTCACGTACGCTCTCCTCGCGCGCCCCACCCGGCGCGACACCCCGGCTCCGCCGGAAGGCACCACAGCGACGAGGAGGTCGTGCCCGTGCAGCTCCTGGCGCACCGACGCGCCCCAGGCGCCCCCGTCCTGCGCCCGCACCCCACCTCCACCCCGAGGAAGGACCCCGCATGACCGAGCAGCCGAACCCGACCCGTACCGCGATCGTCACCGGAGGAGCCCGCGGCATCGGCGCGGCGACCGCCCGCCGCCTCGCCGCCGACGGCCGCGCCGTCGCCGTCCTCGACCTCCTCGAGGAGCAGGCCGTCGAGACCGCCGCCGCCATCGTCGCCGCCGGGGGACGCGCGATCGGGATCGGCGCGGACGTCGCCGACGCGGAGGCCGCCCAGGCCGCCGTCGCCCGCGTGACGGACGAGCTCGGCGCGCCCACCGTCCTGGTGAACAACGCCGGGATCCTGCGCGACAACCTGCTGTTCAAGATGTCCGAGGACGACTGGGACGCCGTGCTGCGCGTGCACCTGCGCGGCGCGTTCGTCATGACCCGCGCCGTGCAGTCGCACATGGTCTCCGCCGGCTGGGGGCGGGTCGTGAACCTGTCCAGCACGTCCGCGCTCGGCAACCGGGGCCAGGCGAACTACTCCGCCGCGAAGGCGGGCATGCAGGGCTTCACCAAGACCCTCGCGATCGAGCTGGGCAAGTTCGGCGTCACCGCCAACGCGGTCGCGCCGGGCGTCGTCGCCACGGACATGATCGCGGCCACGGCCGAGCGCATCGGCGTGCCCCTGGAGGAGTATCTCGCCGCCGCGGCGAAGGACGTGCCGGTCGGGCGCGCCGGACGTCCCGAGGACGTCGCCGCCGCCGTGGCGTTCTTCTGCTCCGAGGAGGCGGGCTACGTCTCCGGGCAGGTGCTCTACGTCGCGGGCGGGCCGAAGGCGTGAGCACCGACGACGACGGCACGAGCACGACGATCCGGGTCGCCTCGCCCGCCGCGCTGGCCGACGCGGTCGGACGACGGGCCACCGGTCCGTGGCTCACGGTGGACCAGGACCGCATCGACACGTTCGCCGCCGCCACCGAGGACCACCAGTGGATCCACGTCGACCCGCAGCGCGCGGCGGCGGGCCCGTTCGGCACCACGATCGCGCACGGGTTCCTCACCCTGTCGCTGCTCCCCCGGCTGGCCTCGACGCTCGTCGACGTCGGCGGCGTCGCCATGGCGATGAACTACGGCCTGGACCGGGTGCGGTTCCTGCACCCCGTACCTGCCGGGGCCCGCGTCCGCGCGACGACGGAGCTGACCGGTGCGGAGACCGTCGCGCAGGGAGTGCGCCTGGCCTCGACCGTGACGGTCGAGATCGAGGGCGTCGACAAGCCCGCCCTCGTGGCACAGGCGCTGGCGCTGTACGTCCCCGTTGACGTGCCTCGTTGACGTGACTCGTTGACGTGACTCGTTGACGTGCCAGCATGACGGGCATGGACTTCGACCGCCCACTCCCTCCCGACCCGTACTCGTTGCTCCCCGTCCCGGCCACGTTCGCGCTCACGAGCGACGACATCACCGAGGGCGAGCCGCTCGCCGACGACTTCAGCGTCGACGGCGCCGACGTGTCACCGCACCTCGCCTGGTCCGGCGCCCCGGACGGCACCCGCTCGTACGTGGTGAGCTGCTTCGACCCGGACGCCCCGACGCCGTCTGGCTACTGGCACTGGACGGCCGTCGACCTGCCCGCGGACGTCACGTCGCTGGCCCGCGGCGCGGGCGCCGTGGGCGGGGCGGCGCTCCCTCCCGGCGCGTTCCACGTCCCGAGCGACGGCGGACGCCTCGGCTTCGAGGGCGCCGGGCCGCCCCGCGGGGACCACGCGCACCGGTACGTCTTCGCGGTGCACGCCCTCGACGTCCCGACGCTGGGCCTGTCCGAGGACAACAGCCCGGTGCACGTCGCGTTCCACGTCTACTTCCACACCGTCGCGCGCGCCACGCTCACGACGACCTACCGGCGATGAGCGGCACGACGGCAGGGCTCCCCGCCCTCGGCGACCTGGCGTGGGCGCCTGCGCTCGAGCACCCCGACCTGCTCGCGCCGCCGGTGCTCGCCGCCCTGGAGTCGTGGGCGGCCGCCGACGACCGGGTGCGCCGGCAGGTCGCGGTGGTCGAGATCGACCCCGACCATGCGGACACCGAGACCCTCAACGCACGCCACGGGCTGCCGCCGGAGGCCTCCGCCAACTGCGTGGTCGTCGCCGGCCGGCGGGGCGACGTCGAGCGCGTGGCCGCGTGCGTCGTGACGGCCAGCACCTTCGCCGACGTGAACACCCGCGTCCGCAAGCTGCTCGACGCCCGCAAGGCGTCCTTCCTGCCGACGGACCGCGCGACGGCGGAGTCCGGGATGGAGTACGGCGGCATCACCCCGGTGGGCCTGCCCGCCGGCTGGCGCGTCCTCGTGGACTCCCGGTTCGCCGTGCCCGGCGCGCTGGCGCTGATGGGCTCGGGGGTACGTCGCTCCAAGCTCCTGATGCCCGGCGAGCTGCTCTGCGCGATGCCTGGCGCCGAGGTGGTCGACGGCCTGGGCGTCGCCCGCTGAGCCCGCACGACGACGCCCCGCCGCCGACCTGCACGGTCGGGGCGGGGCGTCGTCGTCAGCGTGGGGCCGTCAGCACCCGGTCGTCAGGCCCCGGTCGTCAGCATTCGGCGCGACCGCGGCGCCAGTACCCCATGAAGGCGACGGCCTTGCGGTCCACGCCCTTCTCGGAGACGAGGTAGCGGCGCAGCGTCTTGATGGAGCCGGCCTCGCCGGCGAGCCAGGCGTAGAGCACGGTGTCCTGCGCGAGCGGCTGGCCGGTCGCGTCGACGGGCACCTCCCAGAGGATGTCCGCGTCGATGTCGACGTCGGGCAGCTCGCCGTCCAGGTCGACGCCCGCGGCGGTGAGCGCCGGGCGGTCCGCCTCGGCGGCGAGCAGCTCCGGGGACGACGGCGCGTCCGACGACGGGCGCACGCCCATCGCGAGCAGGCGGTCGGCGGCCTCCTTCACGGCGGGCACGAGCACGTCGCCGTGCTCGCGGTCCTCGCGGGGCAGCCAGGAGATCCGCACCCCCGCAGGAGCGGCGAGCGTCCAGCGGTCCTCCGGGTGCGGCACCTCGAGGAAGACCTCCCCGACCGCGTCCTGCGGCAGCGACTCGCAGATGGCCGCGATCGCGGGGACGGCGGTCTCGTCGCCGGCGAGGAGCAGCGCGTGGCTGCGCTGGGGCGGGTTGAACTCCAGACCGCCGTGCGGGCCGTCCGTGTAGCGGGCGTCGGGGCCCATGATGACGAGCGGGGCGCCAGGCCGGGCACCGTTGGCCCAGCGCGACGCGGGGCCGGTGTCGCCGTGCAGCACGATGTCGACGTCCACCTCGCGCAGGTCCTGGCGGACGGCGCGGACGGTGTAGGTGCGCAGCGGGTTGCGGCGCTCCTCGGGCAGCGCGCGCCACGACGTGAACCAGTCCGGGTTCTGCCGGTCGAGGTACTCCCAGCCGCCGCACGGGGCGGGAAGCAGGAACTTGATCCGCTGGTCACGTCCGTTGTCGGCGAACTGGTCGAGGTCGTCACCGGTGAACGTGACGCGGATGAAGGACGGACACAGCCGGGTGACCCGGGAGACGACGACGTCGAACATGCGGTACGGCTGCACGGGGGCCTGGGCGGCCTCCGGAGCGGTGCGGTCGGCGCGCTCGGTCGCCTCGACAGTCTCGGTCACGGTGGTAAGCCTAACCTCACCTGGCGGGTCGTCCGCAAGGCCGGGTGACCGTCGTCACATGCCCGGTCGAGCTCAGTCGAGGTCGGCCCCGGCCGACCTCACCACCACGACAGGGCACGCCGACGTGCGCACCAGCGTGTGCGTCGCGGAGCCCAGCAGGAGAGAGGCGAAGCCGCCGCGACCGCGGGTACCGAGCAGCAGCCGCTCGGCGTCCTCCGCCTCGCGGTGCAGCACCCGCGCCACGTTCCCCTGGTGGGTCTCGCCGACCACCTCCAGGGCGCCCTCCGCGGCACCGCGAGCCCGCAGCAGCTCCTCCACCCGGGCCAGGCCCTTCTGCAGCACGGGGCCGGCGTCGGCCTCCGTGAGGTCGTGGCCCTCGTGCTCGGTCGGACCGCGCGAGGCGACCCACTCCGTGACCCCGGGCCGCCACACCACGACGACCCGCAGCGGCCGCCCCAGCTGCCAGGCGGACTCCGTCGCGGCGTCGAGGGCCAGCCCGGAGGGCTCCGATCCGTCGTAGCCGACGACCACGGGCGCGTCGGGCGGCAGGTCCGGCCGCGCACCCTCGGCCGGCACCACGACCACGGGGCAGAGCGCGTGCGCGGTGACCTGCAGCACCACGGTGCCCCGGACGGCCTCGTACAGGCCGCCGTGGCGTGTGCCGCCCAGCACGAGGGCGCCGGCGTCGCGGGACACGCCGACGAGCGCCGCCGCGGGCGACGCGTACTCGACGTAGGTCTCGGTCTCCACACCTGGTGCCACGTCCCGGGCTCGCGCCGCCGCCTCCTCGACCACGGGCCACGCACCGCCGTGCCCCCGGTCGCCCAGGTCGTCACCGTGCGGGCGGGCCGCGACCCCCGTGTCGTGCGCGTCGCGGACGTACACCACGCGCAGGACGGCACCCCGCGTCCGGGCCTCGCGCGCCGCCCAGGCCAGGGCGACGTCGGCGGGGCCCGACGCGTCGTAACCGACGACCACCGCGGCGGCCTCTCGTCCGTTCACCCCGCCATCGTCTCTCGCCCCGGCCGTGCTCGAAAGGCGAACCCCCGGTCAGACGCGCTTTCCCCCCGGCCCGGGGTCGGGGCCGGGGTCGGGGTCGGGGTCGGGGTCGGGGTCGGGGTCGGGGTCGGTAGACCGTCAGGCGGCCCCGCGCCCCCGCGAGCGCCACAGCAGGTAGACGAAGTACGGCGCCCCGAGGAGGGCGGTGCCGAGCCCGGCGGGGATCTGCTCCGGGGCGATGACCACCCGGCCGAGGGTGTCCGCGGCGGAGACCAGCACGGCGCCGAGCAGGATCGCGACCGGCAGCACGCGGGCGTGCCGGGCCCCCACGAGCGCCCGCGCGGCGTGCGGCGCGACGAGGCCCACGAAGCCGATGACGCCGACCGCGCACACGGCGGCCGCCGTCGTCAGGGCGGCGGCCGCCAGCAGCACGAGCCGGGAGCGGTCGACGGCGAGGCCGAGCACGCGCGGGGTGTCCTCGTCGAGGGAGAGCACGTCGAGCTCGCGGCGGTACGTCACGGCGAGCGGCACCATCACCACGAGCGCGAGCGCGACGGGCAGCAGCTGCTCCAGGCTGCGGCCGTACGTGGAGCCCGACAGCCACGTCAGGGCGAGGTTGACGTCCCACGGGGAGATCACGAGCACGACGAGCGTGATGAGCGCGGTCGTGCCGGCCTGCGCGCCGATGCCGACCAGGACGAGGCGCTCCGACCCCAGCCCGCCGCGGGAGGACAGCGCGTACACGAGCGCGAAGACGGCGAGCGCGCCGGCGCCCGCGGCGGCGGACATGGGCCAGATCCCCACCCCGGGCACGAGCAGGATCATGAGCACCGCACCGAGGCCCGCTCCCGACGTGACACCGAGCAGGCTGGGCTCGGCGAGCGGGTTGCGGCACACGGCCTGCACGATCGTGCCCGCGAGCGCGAGCGCCCCGCCCGCGAGGAGGGCGGCGAGCACTCGCGGCACCCGCTGGTCGAGGACGAACGCGACCTGCCGCCCGGCCACGCCCTGTGCCCAGTTCGCGACGTCGCCCAGGAGGACGACGCGGTCGCCCAGGAGGAGGCCGGCGACCGCGGCCGCGAGGAGCGCGGCGACGAGCAGCACGAGCACGGTGGCCACGTGGGCCCGGGTCCGAGGCCGGCCGAGGGCGCCGCGCGCACCGCGTGCCCCGGCGCCGGAGTCGCGCAGGCGCCGGGCCATCCACACGAGGATGCCGGCGCCGAGCACGGTGGTCACGACGCCCGTCGGCACCGCGACGGAGGCTTGGCCGGGCAGGACGGCGCGCAGCAGCACGTCGGAGCCGAGGACGACGACCACGCCGACGAGCGCAGCGAACGGCAGGAGGAGCACGTGGCGTCCGAGGCCTGGCACCTTGCGCCCCACGAGCCGGGCGATGACCGGGGCGGCGAGGCCGACGAAGCCGATGGGACCGGCGACGGTGACGGCGATCGCGGCGAGCAGCACGGCGGCGAGGACGGCGAGCACGCGGGTGCGGCGCACGTCGATGCCGAGGACGCGCGCGGCGTCGTCCCCCAGGCCGAGCAGGTCGAGGCGCCGTGCGAGCAGGAGCGCGCCGGCGATGCCGACGAGCACGACGGGGGCCGCGAGGCTGACCGTCCGGGTCCCGGACTGCACGATGCTGCCGCTGCCCCACGCGAAGAGGCCGGTGGTCTCCTGCTCGAACAGGACGAGGAGCACCATCGTGAGCGAGTGCAGGGCGAGCATGATGGCCGACCCGGCCAGGACGAGCCGGGTGGGCCCGTCCGCGCCGCCGCGGGCGAGGGCGAGCACGAGGCCGGCGGCGGCCAGGCCGCCGAGGAAGGCCAGGCCGCCCTGCAGGTAGAACGGCACGCTCAGGCCGAGCGCGGCGGCCGCGACGACCGTGACGTAGGCGCCCGCGTTGACCGCGAGGGTGTCGGGCGAGGCCAGGGGGTTGCGGGCCACCGACTGCAGGACCGCACCTGCGACGCCGAGCGCGGCGCCGACGAGCAGCCCGGCCAGCAGGCGCGGCAGCCGGGAGGAGACGAGCACGGCGACCGTGCCGTCGGTGTCCGCGCCGACGGCGGCGCGCAGCACGTCCAGCGCGCCGACGTCGGCCGTGCCCTGGGCGAGGTGGACGGCGGACAGCACGAGGACCGCGAGGACGGCCAGGCCGAACGCCGCGGCCACGCGGACGGGCGCCGCCCGCCGCCCCGGCGCGGTGGCGGGGGCGGCGGACGGCGGGGAGGCGGTCACCGACATGGTGGGGCGGTCAGGCGAGCGCGTCGACGAGCGCGTCGATGTACGCGGCGCCCGACAGCGGGCCGCCGAACATCCAGATGCCGTCGGGGATGCGGTGCACGTCGCCCGCGGCGACGAACGGCAGCTGCTTCCAGACCTTGTTGTCCTTGAGGCCGTCGGCGAACGGGTCGGCCTCGGAGTCGTTGGCGGCGTACACGAACTTCACGTCGTCGAGCTGGGTCAGGCCCTCGACGTCGGTCTGCGCGAGCCCGTAGTCGGGGTCGCCGCCCTCGGTCCAGGCGTCCTTGAGGCCGACCGCCTCGCCGAGCGCGCCGAAGAACGATCCCGGGGTGTACATGCGCACCGACACGGTGCCGTTGGCGATCCAGCCGTCGGCCATGGCGAACTCGGCGCCGCCGAGGCCTGCCGCCTCGAGGGCCTTCTTGCCGTCGGCGACCTTCGCGTCGAAGTCCTCGAGCGCGGACGCCGCGGCGTCCTGCGTGCCCGTGACCTCGCCGAGGGTGGTCACCGTCTCCTTCATGTAGCCGAGGGGGTCGCCGCCGTCGGAGCCGCGCAGCGCGAGGACGGGCGCGACCTTCTCGATCTGCTTGATGACGTTCTCGGGCAGGTCGGTGGTGGTGACGACGAGGTCGGGCTCGAGCGCGGAGATGGCGTCGAGGCTGGGCTCGCCGCGGGTGCCGACGTCCGGCGTGCCCTCGTCGATGGGGGCGACCGTGTCCCAGGTGTTGTACCCGGCCACGTCGGCCTGCCCGGCGGGCTGCACGCCGAGCGCCACGAGGTTCTCGGTGAGGCCCCACTCGAGCGAGACCACGTCGGTGGCGGGGGCGTCGAGGGTGTGCTCGCCGCGCTCGTCGGTGTAGGTGACGGGGCCGCTCGCGGCCGACGACTCGGGGGCCGCCTGCGCCGCCGGGTCCTCGGTGGTGCCGCACGCCGCGAGGGCGAGCGTGGCCACGGCGGCGGTGGCGCCGGCGAGCAGCGGGCGGGTGGGGATGCGCATGGGTGTCTCGGTGTCCTTCGTCTCGGCGCGCCGTGGACGGGCGCGCAGGGCCCGTCGGCGCGGCGCCGGCGGGTGGGGCGGGAGGGTCTGGGGAGGCGGGCCTGGCGTCAGGTGCGGGCGGTGTGCCGGCCGACGGCCTCGCAGCGGGTGCGGCCGGTGTCCGGGTGCGTGGTCACGTCGACGCGGATGCCGTAGACCTCGGTGAGGAGCTCGCTCGTGAGCACCTCGGCGGCGGGGCCGGAGGCGCGCACCTCACCGCGGTGCAGCACCACGACGTGGTCGGCGACGGCGGCGGCCTGGTTGAGGTCGTGCAGGACGACGCCGACGGCCACGCCGTGCTCGGCCGCGAGGTCGCGCACCAGGTCGAGCAGCTCCACCTGGTAGCGCAGGTCGAGGTAGGTCGTGGGCTCGTCGAGCAGCAGCACACCGGTGTCCTGCGCGAGGCAGGTCGCGAGCCAGACGCGCTGCAGCTCGCCGCCGGAGAGCTCGTCGACGCCGCGGTCGGCCATCTCGGCCACGCCCGTGACGGCCATGGCGTGCGCGATCGCGCGCGGGCCGTCGGCGTCGGCGGAGCGGAAGCGGCCGCGATACGGGTGCCGGCCGTAGGCGACGACGTCGCGCACGGTGACACCGCTGGGTGTCGGGTGGCTCTGGGAGAGCAGCGTGACGCGGCGCGCGAAGTCCTTCGGGTGCAGCGCCAGCGCGTCGGTCGTGCCCGCACCGTCCGCGACCTCGGAGAGGGTGACGCTGCCCGCGTCCGGGCGGTGCAGTCGCGCGAGGGAGCGCAGCAGCGTCGACTTGCCCGAGCCGTTCGGGCCGAGCAGCGCCGTCACGGCGCCGGGTCGGAGCTCGATCGCGGCGCCGTCGACGACGGTGCGGCGGTCGTAGGAAAGCCGCAGGCCTGTCCCGGCCAGCGCGGCGGCGGGCCGGGACGCGAGCACGGTGGGCGTCGTCGGAACCAAGGTCTGACTCACATAGGTGAGGCTAACCTTCGGGTCGATATTCGTCATCCCTCTGTTGCGTTATTCCTCGTGTGACACGGCTCACGCCACGCCGGGTCGTCTGTTGACAGGGGCGATCGACACTGACAGCGTTATCAGTTCTGGTCTAGACCAATGGAGGTTTCCATGACCATGCCCCTGAGACCCCGCACCGTGGCGGGCCTCCTCTCCGTGGCACTGCTCGCCGCGGCGACCGTGGCGACACCTTCCCTCGCAGCCGCCACGCCCCGGACGGAGCCCGCGGCCGCCCCGACCTCCCCCGCGAGCGCCACCGCTGCCGACCTCCCGGTCGTGAGCCCCGCTCCCCAGCAGATGTGGCGCGCAGGGCGCGACGTCCCGCTCACCGGGACCGTCGGCGTCGTCGTCGGCGACGACACCGACCCCGCCGCACGCGACGCCCTGGTGCGGGCGCTGCGCGCCCACGGCGTGCAGCAGGTCCGGCTGACCGCACCGGACGCGGCGACCGCGCACGGCCGCGCCCCGCTGCAGATCCTGCTCGGCGACGCGGCCCGGCCCGACCTGCGGGCCGCGCTCGCAGACGTGCACGTTCCCGACCATGCCGAGGGCTACGCCCTCCGTGTCGACCGGGGTGCTGGAGGCCGCGTCGGGACCGTCGCGCTCGCCGGCACCGACGCGGCCGGGCAGTTCTACGCCGTCAAGTCGCTCGAACAGCTCCTCGTCACCCAGGACGGCGACACCCGCATCGCCGGTGCCGCGATCCAGGACTACCCGTCCATGCCGCTGCGCGGCACCATCGAGGGCTTCTACGGCGAGCCGTGGACGCACGCCGAACGCCTCGACCAGATGGCGTTCTACGGCGACCTCAAGGCGAACACCTACGTCTACGCGCCGAAGGACGACCCGTACCACCGGGAGAGGTGGCGCGAGCCCTATCCCGCGGACAAGCTCGCCGAGCTCGCGGAGCTCGTCGACGCCGCCACCGCGAACCACGTCCGCTTCACGTTCGCCCTCTCCCCCGGCAACAGCATCTGCTACTCGAGCGACGCCGACCTGGCCGCCCTGGAGACCAAGTTCCAGGCCCTGTACGACGTGGGCGTGCGCGCCTTCAACGTGCCGCTCGACGACATCGACTACTCGCGCTGGGCCTGCGACGCGGACCGCGCCGCCTACGGCGCCCCGTCACCGGCCGCCGCGGGCCGCGCCCAGGCCGACTTCCTCACCCGGGTACAGCAGGGCTGGATCGAGACGCACGAGGGCGCCCGACCCCTCCAGACGGTGCCGACCGAGTACTACAACACCACCGAGTCGCCGTACAAGGCCGCGCTGCGCACCATGGACGACGACATCGTCGTCATGTGGACCGGCAACGACGTCGTGCCACAGTCGATCTCGGTCGCCCAGGCAGTCGAGGCCGACACCGTGTTCGGCGGCCCCACGTTCCTCTGGGACAACTACCCGGTGAACGACTACGGACAGACCAGCGGCCGCCTCCTGCTCGCGCCCTACGACAAGCGCGAGCCGGGACTGTCCGACCACCTCGCGGGGCTCGTGTCCAACCCGATGAACCAGGCCTCGGCCAGCAAGGTCGCCGTCTTCGGCATGCTCGACTTCGCCTGGCACGACCGCGGCTACGACCGGGACCGCAGCTGGGTCGAGGCCATGCGCTACCTCGCCCACGACGACCAGCAGGCCGTCGACGCGCTCCTCGCGTTCGGCGACCTCAACCACCTGGCACCCAGCTTCGGTGCACCGTGGCAGCCGCAGGCGCCGGCGCTCGCGGCCGACGTCGCCACCTTCTGGGGGCGCTGGGAGGCCGGCGACCGGCAGGGCGCGATCGACGGGCTGCGCCGACGCGCCGAGCTCGTCGCCGCGATCCCGGAGACCTTGGCGTCCTCCGACGTCGACCCGGGGTTCCTCTCCGACGCGAAGCCCTGGCTCGACGCCGACGACCTGTGGGGTGACGCCTTCGTCGCCACCCTCGACGCTGCCCAGGCCGACGTCGACGGCGACACGGTCGCGCGCGACGCCCTCCTCGCGCGGGCGCAGGCCTCGGCCACCTCGGCCGCGAAGGTGCTCGTGACCCCGCCCGACAACCGGTGGGGCGTCGCTCCGGTGAAGCTGGGCGACGGCGTGCTCGACACGTTCCTCACCACGCTGAGCACCGACCTGGGTGCCGACCTGCGTGCCGACCTGAGCTCCTGACCGGGCTCGACCGGGAAGCGAGGGGCCGGCGCCGCGCCGGCCCCTCGCTCTCCCCGCGCTTCTCCGTGCTTCCCCTCGTACTCCCTCGCTTCCCCTAAGGTGCGGCCATGACCGACGACGCAGGGCGAGCAGTCATCGCCGACCTGAGCGCGATCCCCAACCCGCAGGCCGTGGACCGCACGGCGACCGTCGAGCTCGGCGGCGTCGAGCAGTTCGTCTCGATCCGCGGCCGCGACCGCTCCAACCCGGTGCTCGTCGTCTGCCACGGCGGCCCCGCCGTCCCGTCGCTGCCCACCTCGTGGATCTGGCAGCGCGGGGTGGAGGACTACTTCACCGTCGTCAACTACGACCAGCGCGGCAGCGGCAAGTCCGTCGGCGGCGTCGACGACGACACGGACCTGAGCGTGGACCGCTACGTCAGCGACCTCGTCGAGCTCATCGCCTGGCTGCAGGACGAGCTCGGCGTCGAGCGCGTCGGCCTCCTGGGGCACAGCTGGGGATCGATCCTCGGCGTCCTGCTCGCCCGGCGCCGGCCGGACCTGCTCTGGGCGTACGTCGGCGTCGGCCAGGTGATCTCCGGCCCGGACAACGAGTCCGAGGCCTTCGCGCACGCGGTACGGAGCGCCACCGCCGACGGGAACGCCGAGGCGCTCGCGGAGCTGCGCGCCCTCGGCGACTACCCCGGCGAGGAGCCGCTCACCGTCGAGCGCATCGTCGTGTGCCGGCGGTGGGCGCAGCACTACGGCGGGCTGTCCGCCTACCGCGCGGAGTCCCGGTACTTCTTCGAGTCCGAGGCCCTGTCGCCGTACTACTCCGCCGACGACCTGGAGCTCGGCGCGCAGGGCCAGTCGATCACCCTCCCCCGCGTGCTCGACGACGTCCTCGGCTTCGACGCGAGCGACCAGGTCGAGTTCGACGTACCGATGATCCAGTTCCTCGGCCGGCACGACTACACGACGCCGACGGCGCCCGTGGAGCGGTGGTTCGAGCGGGTCACCGCGCCGTCGAAGGACGTCGTGCGTTTCGAGCACTCGGCGCACCTGTGCATGCACGAGGAGCCCGGCAGGTTCGTCGTCAGCCTGGTGAACCTGGCTCTCCCGCACGCCGGGCGCTGATCGCGGCGCGCGCTACTGCCTACCGCGTCGCTGCCTACCGCGTCGCCCAGAAGGCCACGGCCGACGCGGCGGCCACGTTGAGCGAGTCCACTCCCCCGGCCATCGGGATCCGCACGACGACGTCGGCGGCGTCGACCGCGCCGCGCGAGAGACCGTCGCCCTCGGTGCCCAGCACCATCGCGAGCCGCTCGGGCAGGTCGGCCGCCAGCTCGTCGAGGGACATCGAGTCGTCGGACAGCGCCAGCGCCGCGACCGTGAAACCGTCCTCCTGCAGCGCGTGCAGCCCGCCGGGCCAGGAGTCCAGACGCGTCCACGGCACCTGGAAGACCGTGCCCATGGAGACGCGCACCGACCGCCGGTAGAGCGGGTCCGCGCAGCGCGGCGAGACCAGCACCGCGTCGACGCCGAGCGCGGCGGCGGAGCGGAAGATCGCCCCGACGTTCGTGTGGTCCACGATGTCCTCCAGCACCGCGACGCGGCGCGCCCCGGTGCCGCCGCGCGCGCCCGCCACGAGCTCGTGCACGGTGGGCAGCGCCGGCCGGTGCATGGCCGCGAGCGCCCCACGGTGCAGGTGGAACCCGGTGATCTGCTGCACGACGGCGTCGTCGCCCACGTAGACGGGGACGCCCGGGTGGGCGGCGAGCACGTCCGCCATCGAGTCGAGCCACCTGTCGCCCATCAGGAACGACCGCGGCCGGTGCCCGGCCTCCAGGGCGCGGCGGATCACCGACGACGACTCGGCCATGTACAGGCCCTCGGCCGGCTCCCGCGCGGAGCGGAGCTTCACGTCCTTGAGGTCGGTGTAGTCGTGCAGGCGCGGGTCGGCGGGGTCGGTCACGCGCGTGACGCCGCCGGGATCGGGAGTGCTCACCGGGGCATTCTCCCCCGCTCCCCGCCCCACCCGGCACGTCAGCGTCCGAGCACCTCCGCGAGGCTGCGTGCCGCGCCGGACGCCCGCCACGCGCCCGGCGTCACGCCGTACCGCCGTACGAACGCGCGGTGGAAGCCGGGGACGGAGTCGTACCCCACCCGGCGCGCCACGACCTCCACGCTCGCGCCGTCCGCGCGCAGCAGGCGGGCCGCGGCGTCCATGCGGCAGCCGGTCACGTACGCCATCGGCGGCTCGCCGACCGTGCCGGCGAACCGGTCCGCGAACGCGGACCGGGACAGGCGGGCGCGGGCGGCCAGCGCGTCCAGGGTCCACGGGTCCCCCGGTGCCGCGTGCACGGCGCGCAGCACCGGCCCGAGCGCCGGGTCCCGGAGGGCGGCGATCCAGCCGGACGCCGGCTCCTCGGCCTCCAGCCAGCCGCGCACCACGTGCACGAGGAGCACGTCGGCCAGCCGCGCGGTGACGACGTCGGTGCCCGGCCGTGGACGGCGCACCTCGTGGTCGATCGCGGCGACGACGGCCCGGAGCCACGACGCGTCGTCGCCGGCATCGTGGCCGCCGTCGGGGGCGCGCAGCACGGGCGGCAGGCTCGCGAGGAGCCGGGCCGCACCAGGGTCGGTGAAGCCCACCGCCCCGCACACGAGGGTGGCGGGGCGCCCGCCGCCGTCGATCCGCAGCTGCTCGTACCGGTCGGCGACCACCGTGCGGTCCACGTCCCACAGCCCGGTGGCCGGGTCGTCGACGGTGCCGGTGATGCGATGGCCGGTGCCGTGGGGCACGAGGACGAGGTCGCCGGGCCCGAGGTCGTGCCGGTCGCCGTCGACGTCGACCACGGCCCGGCCGTCGAGGAGCAGGTGGAACATCGTGGTGCGGGGCAGCGCCGGCAGCGCGATGCCCCACGGTTCGGTGAAGCGACCCGTGGAGCAGAAGACGGCCTCCATCTCCAGACCGCCCAGCAGGTCGGCCCAGGGGTCCTGCTGCGGCAGCCCGGCACCAGGGACAGGCAGCAGCGTGGCGACGTCGCTCATGCGCCCATCCTCGGGCCCCTCCGGACGATCGGTCAAGACTTCCGGTTATCACGACATTGTTCGTCCGGCCAGGTTGCGGAAATCTGGAGATCGACGCCGGGACCGTACGGGACCCGGCACGACGAGGAGGATTCTCATGGACGTACTGGTGGTCGGAGCGACGCGCGGCAGCGGCCTCGCCGTGACCCGTGAGCTCGTCGAGGCAGGGCACCGCGTGACCGCCTTCGGCCGGACGGCGAGCGCCGCGTTCACGACGCCGCTCCCCGGGCCCGGGACGGTGCGACCCGTCGACGGCGACGCGCTCGACCCCGAGGCGGTCGCCAAGGCCGTCGCCGGGCAGGACGCCGTCGTCGTCACGCTCGGCATCTCGGACAACCCGCTCGCCGTGCAGTGGCTGCGCCGGGCGAGCAGCCCCGCGGACGTGCGCTCGCGCGGCACCGCGACCGTCGTGCAGGCGATGCGTGAGACCGGCGTGCGCCGGCTCGTCGTGCAGTCGACCTACGGGCTCGGGGAGTCGTGGGCCCACCTCGACCTCACCTGGAAGCTGGTGTTCCGGTTCGTCATCGGGCGCCAGTTCACCGACTCCGGACGCCAGGAGGAGGTCGTGCGCGGCAGCGGCCTCGACTGGACGCTCGTGCGACCCGTCTCGCTCACGGACGACCCCGCCACCGGCACGGCCGCCCACGTGACGACCGACCACACCCGCCAGGGGCTCAAGGTCTCCCGCGCCCAGCTCGCGCGGGTGCACGCCGACACCCTGGCCGACCCGGCGACCGTCGGCGCCACGCTGAGCGTCTCCGCGTGACTTCTCCGGCAGCGCCCAGACCGCGGACGGCGGCGAGCCTGTCGGGACCGCGTGCCAGGATCGTGGGGTGACCCACGACCCGGCCACCGCGCCCGCTCCGGCTCTCGTCCTGCGCGACCGGGTGGCCGCCGACCTGCCCGCGCTCGTCGAGGCCCTCGGTGCCCAGCAGCCGGCGTCCGGCTACCCGCACCGCTGGCCCCTGCCGTTCCCCGTCGAGGAGTTCGTCGTCCGCCCCGACGAGGAGCGCGCCTGGGTGGCGGAGGTCGACGGCGCGGTCGTCGGGCACGTCAGCGTCACGACGGTGCCCGACGACCGGTACGGCGCCATCTGGTCCGCGGGGGCGGGCCGCCCGGTCACCGAGCTCGGCTGCGTCTCGGTCCTGTTCGTGGGCCCGACGGCGCAGGGTCGCGGTGTCGGAGGTGCACTGCTGGACGTCGCCGTCGCGCACCTGCACGCGCAGGGACGCACCCCGGTGCTCGACGTCGACGACCGCGACGGCGTGGCCCACGCCGTCTACCTGCACCGCGGGTGGCGGGTCGTGGGCGAGGCCCGCTTCGACTGGCAGCGGGAGGGCGCACCTCCCGCCCGGATGCTCGTGCTCCCCTGACCCCCGGCACATGCAACGAGCGTGCTGACCTGATCCTCAAACGACCCGTTTGAGGATCAGGTCAGCAC
>NZ_JBSHCR010000053.1:0-29866 GCF_053615895.1 Isoptericola sp. NPDC055881 | reverse complement strand
TTGTGTTGGTGTGGGGGGCTGTTTTTTTTTTATATTCCCCGGGTGGTGCCCCGGTTGGGCGCTCGAAACGGGGCCAGACGTCCGCTCACAACGTTCTGCTGGTGTCCCTGGTCGTCAGGTCAGCCAGGGGTGCAGGATCCAGGTCATGACGGCGGCGACGAGGGCGGCCGCCGGGATCGTCAGCACCCAGGCCGCGCCGATGTTCTTCGCCACGCCCCACCGCACGGCGGACAGGCGCCGCGTGGCCCCGACGCCCATGATCGCCGAGGTGATCGTGTGGGTCGTGGAGACCGGCGCGTGCAGGATGAACGCGTTCGCGTAGAGCACCAGCGCGGACACCGACTCGGCGACGAACCCGCGGGCCGGGTCGAGCTCGATGATGCGGCGGCCCAGGGTGCGCATGATGCGCCAGCCGCCCGAGTACGTGCCGAGCGAGATGGCGGACGCGGCGGCGAGCTTGACCCACAGCGGGATGCTGCCGTCGGCGGCGGCCCAGCCCACGGTCACGAGGGCCATGTAGATGACGCCCATCGTCTTCTGCGCGTCCTGCAGGCCGTGGCCGAGGGCCATGGCGGCGGCGGATGCCGTCTGCGCGAGGCGGAAGCGGCGCGTGACCCGCGACGGGGCGGCGTTGCGGAAGATCCACAGCACGGCGACCATGACGAGGTAGGCACCGATGAAGCCGATGAGCGGGGAGAACACCATCGGCAGCACGACCTTGTCGACGATCGACTGGCCGTAGATCGGCAGCCCCGCCGCGAGCCCGGCACCCACGAGACCGCCGATGAGCGAGTGCGTGGACGACGAGGGCAGCCCGAACCACCAGGTGATGAGGTTCCAGGCGATGGCGCCGAGGAGCGCGCACAGCACCACGATCAGCGCCGTGTGGTTCGAGGCGTCCTGCAGGTCGACGATCGAGGTCGCGATCGTCTCCGCGACCTCCGTGCCGAGCAGGGCCCCGACGAAGTTCATGACGGCCGCCATGCCCAGCGCGACGCGGGGCGTGAGCGCCCGGGTCGAGACGGAGGTGGCGATCGCGTTGGCCGCGTCGTGGAACCCGTTGGTGTAGTCGAAGCCGAGGGCGATCGCCACGACGAGGACGACGAGAGCCGCCTCCACCGTCAGGACTCCTTGAGGGCGATGGTCTCGACCATGTTCGCGACGCGCTCGAAGGCGTCCGCCGCCTCCTCGAGCATGTCGACGATCTCCTTGAGCTTCATGAGCAGCACCGGGTCGGTGGTGTCGTCGAACAGCTGCGCGATGAGCTCACGGTGCAGCTTGTCGCCCTGGTTCTCGAGCCGGTTGATCTCGACCCAGTAGTCGGAGAGCTGGTCCATGGAGCGCAGGCGCGGCATGGCCTCGGCGGTCAGCTCGGCGCAGCGCTGCAGCACCTGCACCTGCTCCGAGACGCGCAGCGGCAGCTCGTCGACCTTGTACAGGACGATGAGGTCGCCGGCCTCCTCCATGGCGTCCATGCAGTCGTCGAGCGCGGAGGCCAGGCCGTAGATGTCGTCCCGGTCGAACGGGGTGACGAACGTCTGGTTGAGCCGGCGCATGATCGAGTGGGTGGCGTCGTCCGCCACGTGCTCGGCCTCGGAGAGCCGACGGACGATCGAGTCCCTCTCCTGCCGTGATGCCCCGAGCAGCTCCGCGAGCAGCGAGGCCCCCGTCACGTTGTGCTGAGCGAGAGTCGCCAGCATGTCGAAGTAGGTCGTGTCGCGCGGTGTCAGGCGCAGGCGCACGTGTGGCTCCTGGGGTCGAAGACGCTGAGACTCTCACAGACTAGAGGTGGCGATCCTGGCGCGACCAGTTGAACGCGCGCTGAACGTTTCCCCCTGCGGGCTGCGTGAACTCGGGTGAGGTGCGACGCCGGACCGGGAGCGCCTCTCGGCGCGTGGCCGCTCGAAGCGGCTGAAGATGGAGCCCGGGGCTACCGCGGCCCGACGTCGCCCGAACATCGTAAGCCCCGCCGTCCCCACCCTCCGAACACGCAGGTCACGTCGTGCGGTGACCGGGCGGGGCGAGCGGTCGGTCAGTCGAGCGTGCCGGCGCGCCAGGACGCCGCAGCCTGCTCCAGCTCCTCCGCCGTGCGGACGAGGTCGGCGGCCCCCCGCGTCATCCGGGTGGCTCCGTCCGGGTCGGCCACCTCGCGGGCGTCGGCGTCGAACGCGGCGCCGGTCGCGAGGATCCGGCAGAAGGAGGCGGCCCGCTCCAGGGCGACGGCGAGGTCGCCGGCGAAGACGCCGGACAGGACGTCGTCCGCGAGCGCCCGCAGGTCCTCGGGCGCGGGCGGGCGCGGGACGCCGGCGACGACCTCGTGCACGGGGGCCGCGTCGACGCCGAGCCGGTACCGCAGCCCGATGGTGCGCGGGTCGCGCCGCACCCACTCGCGCAGCACATACAGCCGCCACAGTGCCCCCGGCAGCGACGCGGCGGCGGCGTCGGACCACAGGGCGGCGACGACGTCGAGCCCCTCCCGCTCGACGAGGCGCACCAGCCGGTCGACGACCTCCGGGTCCTCGGCGGCCCGCGCGCGGTGCACGACGGCGCGCGCTGTGGTGTGCGCCACCTCGTCGCGCAGCGCGGGATCCAGGTCGCCGGGGATCTGCTCGGCGGTCTGCGGGTCGAGCATGGCGGGCCGGCGGGGCCGGCGGGGCTCGGGCATGTCGCTCACGGGTACAGTCTCCCGCGGTCCGCGAGAGGCAGGCACCCCGTCCGAGGTGCGCCGCAGCACGCACCCCTGCCGTGACGCCGACCTGGTGGCCGCGTCGCCCGGCCCGGCACCGACCGGCACCGACGTGACGCCGACCTCTCCCCGAGCCGACATACGGTCGCGGACCTAGCATCGAAGCAACAACGGACTGAGGAGACATATGTCCAACTCCGCACCTGGTCAGGCGAGCGTGCGCAGCGCTCACCGGAAGGCCACCGGGCTGGCGATCGCTGCCGCAGTCGGCGGTTTCCTGTTCGGATTCGACTCGTCGGTCATCAACGGCGCCGTCGACGCGATCGAGGGTCAGTTCGACCTCAACTCCACCGTGACGGGCCTCGTGGTCGCGGTCGCCCTGCTGGGTTGCGCGCTCGGCGCCTGGTCCGGCGGCAAGCTGGCGGACCGGTGGGGTCGCACCCACGTCATGGTGCTCGGCGCGGTGCTGTTCTTCGCGTCGTCGATCCTGTCGGCGATCGCGTGGAGCGCCTGGGACCTCGCTCTCTGGCGTTTCATGGCGGGTGTCGGCATCGGCATCGCGTCGGTGATCGCTCCGGCGTACATCGCGGAGATCGCGCCCGCGGCGGTGCGCGGCCGCCTCGGCTCGCTGCAGCAGCTCGCCATCACCGTCGGTATCTTCACGGCTCTGCTCTCGGACCAGATCCTCGCCACGTCCGCGGGTGGCGCGGCGAACGAGCTCTGGCTGGGCTGGGAAGCCTGGCGCTGGATGTTCCTGGTCGCCGTGATCCCCGCGGCCGTCTACGGCATCCTCGCGCTCCGCATGCCGGAGTCGCCGCGCTATCTGGTCACGAAGGGCAAGGACGACGACGCGCGACGCGTGCTCGCGAGCGTCCTCGGGCCGGACGAGGACGTGGACGACCGGATCGCGGAGATCCACCACTCGATCAGCAAGGACGAGCAGAACGCCGAGCTCGGCAGCCTCAAGGGCGACCGGTTCGGGCTGAAGCCGATCGTGTGGGTCGGCATCGTGATGGCGATCTTCCAGCAGTTCGTCGGCATCAACGTGATCTTCTACTACTCCACCACGCTGTGGCAGGCCGTCGGCTTCGAGGAGTCGCAGGCGTTCCTGGTCTCGACGATCACGGCCGTCACGAACGTCGCCGTGACCTTCATCGCCATCGCGCTGATCGACAAGGTGGGACGTCGCCCGCTGCTGCTGATCGGTTCGGCGGGCATGGCGGTCTCGCTCGGGCTGATGGCGGTGTGCTTCACGCAGGCCACGGGCTCGGGCGAGGACATCACGCTGGCAGCGCCGTGGAGCATCATCGCGCTGGTCTCCGCGAACGCGTTCGTCGTCTTCTTCGGCGCGACGTGGGGCCCGCTGATGTGGGTGCTGCTGGGCGAGATGTTCCCCAACCGCATCCGCGCCGCGGCGCTGGGCGTGGGCGCGGCCGCCAACTGGATCGCGAACTTCGCGATCACGCTGACGTTCCCGCCGATGCTGGCGACCTTCGGCCCGGCGATCCCGTACCTCATGTACGCGATTTTCGCGGTGCTGTCGTTCTTCTTCGTCCTGGGCAAGATCCCCGAGACGAAGGGCGTGGAGCTCGAGGACATGGCGGGCGAGGCGTACAAGCGCGCCTGACGGCCGCACGCTCCCTGCACGGCCCGCGACGTCCTGGACGTCGCGGGCCGTCGTCGTCCCCGACCCGGTGAGACGCCCGTCACCACCAGGACACTTGCTTGCTGCAAGCACCACGAGTATGTTTGCACTCTGCAACCAGTCGGCCCGCCTCCGGGTCGCACCGCTCCGGCCCTCCGGCCCCGAGCACACCCCCTCTTCCCGCAAAGGCACCGACATGTCCGTGACCCGCACCGCGGCCCGCGACCTCGTGCAGTCGCTCGAGGAGCTCTCGCGCGCCCAGCGCGAGGCGGCCATGGTCATCGCCCGCGACCTCGACCTCCCGCGCGCCGGGCTCGGCGCCCTGCACCTGCTCACGCGGTGCGGACGCGTCCAGCTCACCGACGTCGCCACCAAGCTGCGCGTCGACGTCTCCGTCGCGAGCCGCCAGGTCAGCGCCCTCGTCGACGCCGGCCTCGTGCTCCGCACGGTGGACGACGACGACCGTCGCGTCCGCTACCTCGCGCTGACGGACGCCGGCCGCGAGTTCGCGGAGGCGTCCTTCCGCCGCATCGACGACCTCGTCTCCGAGTCCTTCTCCGACTGGTCGGACGAAGACCTCGCCGACGCCACCTCCAGGATCCGCAGCGTCGCGGCCTCCCTCACCACGACCCACGACCGCGCCCTGGCGCACGAGGAGATCCCCGCACGATGAGTCAGTCACCCGTCCCCGCGCCCCAGGCGCCGGACCTCTCCGCCCCGCCGGCCCCGGCGATGACCCGCCGCGAGGTGCTCGAGGCCCTCTCGGGCATCCTCCTCGGTGTCTTCGTCTCGCTGCTGGCCACCACGATCACGTCCACGTCGCTGCCGCGCATCGTCGCCGACCTGGGCGGCTCCCAGCACTCCTACACCTGGGTCGTCACGGGCATGCTGCTCACGATGACGATCTCGACGCCGCTCTGGGGCAAGCTCGCCGACCTGACGAACCGCAAGGTCCTCATCCAGATCGCGCTGGGCATCACCGTCGTCTCGGCGGCGGCCGCCGGCCTGTCGCAGAACATCGAGACCCTCATCGGCTTCCGCGCCCTCCAGGGCATCGGCGCCGGCGGTCTCACCGCCCTCGCCACCGTGCTCATGGCCGACATCATCAGCCCCCGCGAGCGCGGCAAGTACATGGGCCTCATGGGTGGCGTCATGGCCGTCGCCCAGATCGGCGGCCCGCTGCTCGGTGGCGTCCTCACCGACTCGCTGAGCTGGCGCTGGACCTTCTTCGTGGGCATCCCGTTCGCCGTCGCGGCGTTCGTCGTGCTCCAGAAGACGCTGCACCTGCCCAAGCGCGAGCAGCGCGCGGTGAAGATCGACTACGCGGGCGCCGTCCTCATCGCCGTCGCCGTGGCGCTCCTGCTCCTGTGGGTCACCTTCGCGGGCGACCAGTTCGAGTGGGCCTCGTGGCAGACCGCCGCGATGGTCGGTGGCGCCGTCGTCGCGCTGGTGGCAGCCGGCTTCGTCGAGCGGGCCGCGGCCGAGCCGATCATCCCGCTGCACCTGTTCAAGAACCGCACGTTCGTGCTCGCCGTGATCGCGTCCGCCTCCGTGGGCGTCGCCATGTTCGGCACCGCGGTGTTCCTCAGCCAGTACTTCCAGCTCGCCCGCGGCAAGACCCCCACCGAGTCCGGCCTGCTCACCATCCCGATGGTGATCGGCACGATGCTCGCCGGCATCGTCCTGGGCCGCATCATCTCGAACACCGGGCGGTACAAGGCGATCATGGTGGGCGGAGCCGTGGTGCTGTCCGCCTCGCTGTACGGCCTGTCCACCATCGAGGTCGACACGAGCTTCGTGCTCATCTCGGTGTTCCTGTTCGGGCTGGGCATCTCGGTCGGCGCGCTCATGCAGAACCTCGTGCTGGCCACGCAGAACACCCTCGACGTGCACGAGATGGGCGCCGGCACCTCGGGCGTCGCCTTCTTCCGCTCCCTCGGTGGCGCGATCGGCGTCTCCGCGCTCGGCGCGGTGATGGCGTCGCACATCAAGTCGGACCTGGTCACCGGTCTCGCGAAGCTCGGCATCCCGGCCGACGCCACGGGCGCCGGCTCAGGCGTCGTGCCCTCCGACCTCGCCAGCCTGCCGGCGCCGGTGCGGTCCGTCATCGAGTCCGCGTACTCGGACGGCATCACGACGATCTTCCTGTACGCCGTGCCGATGGCCGTCATCTCCCTCATCGCGGTGCTGTTCATCAAGGAGATCCCGCTGGGCCAGCGCTCCGGCATCGAGCAGGTGCTCGACGAGGAGCAGAGCGCCCCGCTCGTCGCCGTCCAGGCCGCCGCACCCGTCGCCGCGCAGAGCGTCGCACCGGTCGCCGTGCAGGACGCCGAGCGGGTCACCGACCGGGCCTGACACCGGTCCACACCCCCGGACGGGGCCGATTTCACCCGCTGCGGCCCCGTCCGGGCGTAACTTCCCCCGCTGACGGCACTCCCGTTTGCCTCGGCGAAGCCTCATGATGGGCGCATGCACGACGCAGCCGCACCGCCCACGCCAGACCCGGCCACCGACCCGTTCGGTGCCCTCGAACGGGAGATCCGGGTCCTGATCCGTCGCGCCCAGTCGTCCGCGGCCCAGACCGCGCGGCGGGTGCATCCTGAGCTCGAGGCGTCGGCGTACCCGATCCTCGCGCACATCGACTCCCACCCCGGGATCCGTGGCTCCGACCTCGCCGCCCACTTCGGCGTCGGGCGGGCCACCGTCTCCCGGCAGCTGAGCCGGCTGGTGGAGCTGGGCCTCGTGCAGCGCGAGGTCGACCCGGAGGACACCCGCGGCCAGCGCATCACCCTGACCGCCGACGGCGCGCACCGGTTCGCCCGGGCGCGCGACGGCCGCATCGAGATGTACAAGGACGCGTTCGGCGACTGGGACGAGGCCGACGTCGCCCAGCTCGCCACGCTGCTGCACCGCTACTCGGACGACTTCGTGCGCTGGCGGGACTCGCGCTCCTGACCTGTTCCCTCCGAGGACGGCGAGGTCCCGCTCCGGGGCCTCGCCGTTCTCGTGCCGTCGGCGAGGCGCCCCTCAGGCGACGAGCCGGGCGCGCAGCGCGTCCAGCGTCGCGCCGTCCCCGCCGTGCGCGAGGAACCAGCCCTGCGCGCCGTCGTCGTGGGCCGCGAGCCGGTCCAGCACGGCCTCGATCGCCCACCCCGGCGCGGTGAGGAGCTCCGGAGGCAGCCGTGCCAGCACGTGCGCGTCCGGGACGGCCAGGTTGGCGGTGGCCGCGGCGCGCGTGATGATGTCGGGCATCCGCGGGCCGGTCCGCTCGTAGTCCGCGACGATCGCCGCCCGGTCCACGTCCAGCAGCGCCAGCACGAGCGCGACCGCCACGCCCGTGCGGTCCTTGCCCGCCGTGCAGTGCACGAGGACGGGCCCGTCGCCCGTCGCGACCAGGCGCACCGCCTCGACGAGGTGCCCGGCGCCCGGCTCGTCCAGCATCGCCAGGTACAGGTCCCCCAGCCCGGGGACCGGGGCCGGGGCGACGGCGCCCTCCATGGCCGTGCCGTCCAGGACCGGCAGCGCCACCACGCGCGCGACGGACGTCAGCGGGTGCGGTTCGCCGTTCTCCCCCGGGTCGCGCAGGTCGAGCACGGTCCGCGGGGGCCAGGCGACGTCGGCCGGGTCCCGGTCGCCGGACCGTGGCGCGTCGGAACGCAGCAACGCCCCGGGCCGGAGGCCCGGGGCGGCAGACGCGACGTCGCGCAGGTTGACCAGGTGGTCGGGCACGTGGCTGGACACGGTGTCGGTCACGTGCCCGACCCTAGCCCGGTCAGTCCTCTGCGGCTTCGAACGTCAGGCTGAGCGAGTTCATGCAGAACCGATCGCCGGTCGGCGTCTGGGGCGCGTCGTCGAACACGTGCCCCAGGTGCGAACCGCACCGCGCGCAACGGACCTCCGTGCGGACCATGCCGTGCGACCGGTCCTCCAGGAGCTCCACGCTGTCGCCCGCCAACGGCGTGTAGAACGACGGCCAGCCGCAGTGCGAGTCGAACTTCGTCTCGCTGCGGAACAGCTCGTGGCCGCAGGCACGACAGCGGTACACGCCCACACGCTTCTCGTCGAGCAGCTCTCCGGTCCACGGCCGCTCGGTGCCCGCCTGCCGCAGCACGGCGAACTCCTGGGGGTTGAGCTCGACCTGCCACTGCTCGTCGGACTTGGTGACTTCGTACGTCATGTGACACCTCCGTCGTGCACAACTCAGGCGGGGCTACGCGTGTTCCGGTCCGCGCGACCGCGGACTGCGGCGGTCAGCGGCCGGCGATCAGGCCGCGCCGCCGGGGCCACGGCCCCGACCGCCGCGGCGACGACGACGGCGGGCCGGCGCGGAGCCGTCCGCACGAACCGCCGACGGCGCGCCGCCCGACGACGCAGCGGCCTGGGGACGCTGCCCCTGGCTGCGGCCGCCCTGCGCCTGACCGCCCTGCGCCTGACCGGTCCGCGAGCGGCCGCCGTGCCCGGCGTGGCCACCCTGGCCACCCTGGCCACCCTGCGTAGGACGCGCCGTGCCCTTGCGTCGCTGCGGCGCGGGAGCTGCGGGAGCGGGCGGTGCCACGTACGGGGCGACGTCGCCGACGAGGGCGGAGACCGTCGCGTCGCCGGGCACGACCTGCTGCGGGCGGGCCGTGATCTTGGCCTTGCGCGTGAGGTCGCGCACGTCGCCGCGCTGCTCGGGCAGCATCACGGTGACGACGTCGCCGACGGAGCCCGCACGGGCCGTACGACCGGACCGGTGCAGGTACGCCTTGTGCTCGGCCGGCGGGTCCACGTGCACCACGAGCTCGACGTCGTCGACGTGGATGCCGCGCGCCGCGATGTCGGTCGCGACCAGGACCTTGACGTCGCCGGACGAGAACGCCGCGAGGTTCCGCTCGCGCGCGCCCTGCCCGAGGTTGCCGTGCAGGTCGACGGCGGGCACGCCGGCGCCGGTGAGCTGCTTGGCGAGCTTCTTCGCCTGGTGCTTGGTGCGCGTGAACAGCACTCGACGGCCCGTGCCGGAGGCGAGCGCGTGCACCACGTCCTTCTTCGCGTCGGCGTCGGCCACCGCGAGGATGTGGTGCGTCATCTGGGGCGGCGGCGCCGCGGCGTCGTCCACCGAGTGCGTCACGGGGTTCTTGAGGTAGCGCTTGACGAGGACGTCGACGCCGTTGTCCAGCGTCGCCGAGAAGAGCAGGCGCTGCCCCTCGCGCGGCGTGCGGTCCATGATCCGCTTCACGCCGGGCAGGAAGCCGAGGTCGGCCATGTGGTCGGCCTCGTCGAGCACCGTGATCTCGACGTCGTCGAGCGTGAGGTGCTTCTGACCGAGGAGGTCCTCGAGGCGGCCGGGGCAGGCGATCAGGACGTCGACGCCCGCGTTCAGCGCCGTCACCTGGCGCGACTGGGCGACACCGCCGAAGACCGTGGTGGTCACGAGACCCAAGGTCTTCGCGAGCGGCTCCATGGTGGCGTTGATCTGGTTCGCGAGCTCGCGCGTCGGGCAGAGCACCAGCGCGCGGGGGCGGGCGGCACGACGGCGGGGGCGGCCGGCGGCCACCGCCTGCGCGGCCGACGTCGCGAGCCGCGTCACGACGGGCAGCGAGAACGCGAGCGTCTTCCCGGAGCCGGTGCGGCCGCGGCCGAGGACGTCGGTGCCGGCGAGCGAGTCGGACAGCGACGCCGTCTGGATGGGGAACGGGGTGGTGATGCCCTGGTTCGTGAGCTCACGGACGACAGGGGTAGGCAGGCCGAAGTCGGCAAAGGTAGTCAAGAAGTGGGCCTCTCGGGCTCGGACGTCAGGGACGTCGAAGGTCGGGGTTCCGCCGCACGCAATCCGGGGGGATCTCCACGACGCGGGGCGCGCGGACGCGCAGCCACCTCCACCATTGTCTCACGTCCGCCCGCCGGCCCCCTGACCGTCCGTCCAGGTGGCCGTGGTGGAATGGCCGCCGTGGACGACTTCCTCGCGAACGTCACCGACGTGCTGACGCAGATCTGGACGGCCGC
This sequence comes from Isoptericola sp. NPDC055881, assembly GCF_053615895.1. Taxonomy (NCBI): domain Bacteria; kingdom Bacillati; phylum Actinomycetota; class Actinomycetes; order Micrococcales; family Promicromonosporaceae; genus Isoptericola; species Isoptericola sp. NPDC055881. The sequence continues at coordinate 19,553 of NZ_JBSHCR010000053.1, read as the reverse complement.
CACCACCCCGGTGCCGCCCCCGCCCCAGGCGGTGGTGCTCTCCGCCGGCCTGGTCGCCCTCGCCGTGGTTCTCGTCACCCCGGTGTGGCGGGTGGCGCGCCATGTCGTGACGATCGCGCACGAGGGCGCGCACGCCGTGGCCGCGATGGTGACCGGGCGACGGCTGGACGGGATCCGCCTGCACTCCGACACGTCGGGACTCACCGTGTCCGCGGGGCGGCCCCGCGGGTTCGGCATGATCGTCACCGCGTTCGCCGGCTACGTCGGGCCCGGCCTCACCGGTCTGGGCGCCGCGTGGCTGCTGCGGCACGGCTACGCGGTCGGGCTGCTGTGGCTGCTGGGGCTGCTGCTCGCGCTCCTGCTGCTCAAGATCCGCAACTGGTTCGGGCTGTGGTCGATCCTCGTGAGCGGCGCCGGGCTCGTCGCCGTCTCGTGGTGGCTGGACCCTGCCACGCAGGCCGCCGTCGCGTACGCCGTCACCTGGTTCCTGCTGCTGGGGTCGGTGCGGCCCGTCTTCGAGCTGCAGGCGCAGCGTTCCCGCGGCCGGGCCCGCCGGTCCGACGCCGACCAGCTCGCGGTGCTCACGCACACCACCGGGGTCCTGTGGGTGGTGGTGTTCCTGCTCGTCACGGTGGGCTGCCTCGTGCTCGGCGCCGGCTGGATCATCGAGCCCGCAACCTGACCATCACATCCGCGCGTAGCGGGCGCGGGCGAACGAGTACACGCCGTAGGCGGCGATCCCCACGCCCGTGACGACCAGCAGGACCGTGCCGAAGGGCTGGTCGCGGATGGTCCGGAGCGCGTCGTCGAGGCCACCGGCCTTCTGCGGGTCCGCCGTGACGGCGGCTGCCACGAACAGCCCGCCGACGACGGCGAGGGCGACACCCTTCGCCACGTAGCCCACCTGCCCGAGCCGCACGACCGCCTGGCCGACGGCGCCGCCACCGGTCCCCTGCAGGTCGTCGACGAACGACTTGCGCCAGCCGCTGACGACGTGCACCACGCCGCCCACGACGACGGCGAGGCCGACCGCCCCGACGAGCCAGCGCCCCGCCGTCATGTGCAGGACGTCCGCGGTGAGGCCTTCCTCGGACCCACCGCCCGTCGCGCCGGTCGCGACGCCGACGGCCATCGCCGCCAGCGCCCCGTACAGCACCGCCTTGCCGCCGGCCTTGATCCGTTCGCGGGCCTGCTTGCTCGACTCCGCGCCGGGGACACCGACGAGCGTCTCCGTGAGCTGCCAGAGCGCGAGCGCGGCGAAGCCCGCCGCCGTGAGCCACAGGAGCACGGCACCGCCGGGCGCCGCCGCGAGCTGACGCAGAGCACCCTGCTGGTCGGGGCTGCCGCTCGGGGAGCCCACGGCCAGGCGGATCGCCAGCCAGCCCAGCAGCAGGTGCAGCACCCCGGAGGAGATGTAGCCGCCGCGGGCGAGGACCTGCAGGGCTGGGCTGCGGTTCGCCCGGCGCGGGGTGCTCGACGGGGACGCGGACCGCTTCGACGACACGGGCACTCACACCTTTCTCGGTGCCGCGCGGGGTCGCGGCGCGTCACACCTTGGCGCACGGCGGGGCCGCACGCCAGCGCGGGGACGAACGCCGTCAGCGGGGGTCGACGGAGGCGACGGGGAGTCGACCGTGCCGTCTGGTGGACGCGCGACGGCCGGGCACGGGAGCCATGCCCCGTGCCCGGCCGTCGTCGGACAGGTGTCGCCGCCTCCTCACCCGAGGGGTCGGAGGTCCTGCCCGGAAGTCACGCCTGCGGCGTGAGGACGAACCCGGGGCCCTGCGCCGCGGGGTCGGTGTCGAGCGTGAGGGTGTCGAGCGCCGGTGCGGCCTCCGCCTCGACGAAGACGTGCGTGCCGCCCTCCTCGTCCACCACCTGGTCGTCGGGCTGCGGCGCGGGGACGAGCGCGAGCTCGAAGTTGCCGGGCTGTCCGGCAGACTGCGCGATCCGCAGGCCACCCTCGTCGGGCACCCCGGCCTGCTGGGCGAGGTCCTCGACGGCGGTACGGGCGTTGTCGGTCACGGTGAGCATGAGAGCTCCTCTCGTCGGTCCTGGCGAACCCCTCCACCGAAACAGGGTGGGGGTGGTCGGCGCAACGCTGAGACGCGATCGGGACGAGATCTCCCGGTGGGTGAGACTTCGCGTGACAGGCAGGTCCCGCCGCAGATAGGTTGCCCTCCGTAACCGGATCGTGACCTTCCGGCAGGCCCGCGCACGGCTCCCGGCCGCTCCCGCGTACGCTGTCCGCAGCCGGCGACCTGCCCATGGGCGGACGGCGGCGGGCCTCTAGCTCAATTGGCAGAGCAGCGGACTTTTAATCCGCGGGTTGTGGGTTCGATCCCCACGGGGCCCACCTTTCTGAATTGCAACGATGCCTGTCATAGGCGTGGAACAACGGGGTCGCCTCGGGTCCGCTCACGACCCACTGGCAGCCTCCTCCTCGTCATCGTCGCCGGAGATCAGGTGCAGCACCTGAGCACGCTTCTCGTCCTCGGTCAGCCTGCCGGACGGGTCACCCTTCGGCGGGATCTGGCGGGCGCCGATGTCGACCAGGCGCTGCGCGAGCGGGGACACGAGGCCGTGCCGCTGCACGCGCACGGCCCCGTCGAGGGAGCGCGCCACGGCGCGCCCGACCTGCCGGAGGAACGTGGGGTCGCCGTCGCGGTGATCCAGGTCGTGCACGAGGGCCGCCTCGATCGGGCCGAGCCGCTCGCCCGTCGCGGGCTGCTCCGGCACGGATGCCGCGGCGACAACGTCGTGCTCGGGCGCTGGAGCCTCGGGCAGCAGCTCGTGACGCTTCCGCTCACGCCAGTCCCGCAGGTAGTCCTTGTTCGCCTGGATACACATTCCATGCGGAACCCCGTCGTCCCGGACCGCCTCCCGTGCGTGATCCCGTCCGACAATGTCACCTCCGAATGGCATGGCGGCTATGGCGGGCCCCGTGAGCACGTTGACGCGCTATTCGTGCCTGACACCGCCTGATACTGCTGTGACCCATGCCACACGACGACGCCCGCTTGGCGGGCTATTGAGGGACTGGCATGCGGCTTGATACATACCTTGCGGATATTGCACGCGAGCAGCATCCGCCGCGACATAGTGGGTCTGGAGTGTGCACGCTTTGGGGGCCGCCGCGACTGCGGTAGGCGTGAGAGGAGTGAAAATTGAGTACAACCAAGGCGCGAGCACTGGCCGCAGGAATCATCACCCTTGCACTTATTGGAAGTGGAACTTCCGCCGCGCTTGCGCAGCCCGTAAACGATTCGAGTGGCGTCGGACGGCCAGCGACGGTCGGCACGGACTCGAACCTCACGAAGGGAGACGCAAAGGCAGCTCGCAGGATCGCGGAGGACGTCTTTGCCGCCCGTGACCCTGAGGCCGCATACGACGCGCTAGACGCTGACGAGCAGGCACTCTTCGTCGATGCCAACACTCTCGCCGTGGTCGAGGAGACAAGCGATGCTCCCGTCGAGATTCCGGAGAGCGAGGCCAAGGCCAGCTTCGAGCTCGCCGGCTACGCGGTACAAGCCGCCACGAAGTACGACGTCTGCTACAGCCGGAGCGCCCAGGGCGCAGGCAAGAACTTGCTAGGTGGCGTGCTCTATCGCTACTACACCACCATTAAATACTGCGCGAAGGGTGGCGTGATCAAGAAGGCCACGTGGAGCAACCGCACGGGAAAGCCCACCTTCCCCGGTTGGTACTACGACGGACGGGGCTCGAGCCAGTTCACGCACACCGCAGCCTCTGTTCGCGGCTACCAGCAGTTCAAGTTCCGCCTGGGGCCGATCAAGGGCGCCCCGATCCAGAACCGTCGCCCCTGCCTCCAGACCAGGGTGAACAAGGCAGGAAAGGCCACGACGTCCGGATCTTGCTACGCTTGATCGACCTCGACGGGCGCGCGTGCGGAGATTGGTCCCATGCGCGCCCGTTGCTTGCAACGCGGCATATCTTCTTGCGCAGTCGGGAGTCAGCAATGTCTGGAAACGTGCAGCACACGGCATCACTCTCCAAGTCCGGTCCGGTTGAGAACCGCTCGGCGGAGATCACAGCCCTCGTCGCTGGAACCATCGCGGTCGTCGCGGTGGCTCTGAACCCGCTCATCGGTGCGCTCGTCGCTCTCGCGGCGGCCGCCCTGACGGCGCGCAGCCTCACCAAGGGAATCGGCAGACGACCATGGGTCGTCACAGGGTTGGCGATGGCTGGATGTGCCGCCCTGGTCGGGATCTGCCTTTCGGTGCTCTCCTTGGGTACGACCGAAGAGGTCGGCCTGGATCTGAATGGGAACAACTCGGTGGAGCGCTTCAACTAGGCATGTCTCCCAGGCGATTGGTGAGGCGCGCGGCAGACCGATCCGGTGACGTCTTCGCGGTTTCGGGTCTTGACTGATGAGCAGTGGGAGCGGGTCGATCCGGTTCTGCCCTCGAACGTCGGGCGGCGCGGTCGCCCGTTCGGCGATAACCGGTGCCCGCCAGCTTCTCCCTCGTCATGGCCAACCTCCCGCTCCGGGACGGTTCGTCGCTCGGCCGCCAGGTCGCCGACGTCGCCGACACCGGCGTCCGGGTGTTCATCGAGCCCTCTCGTCCGTCGACGCGGCCCTCCAGGGCGTCCTGACCGGGGAAGCGGGACCGGGTTAGGGTGATTCCGCTCTGGGGACCCGGACCCGACGGATGCGGTTCGACCCCACGGGGCCGACCGTCAGCGCCGTCCGAAGGAGTCCCGTGCGCGCCCAGGACCTCGCCGTCATCGCCCATCGCGGTGCCTCCGCCGACGCCCCGCAGAACACGCTCGCCGCGTTCGACGCGGCCGCCGCCGCCGGCGCGCGGATGATCGAGATCGACGTGCACCTCAGCGCCGACGGGGTGCCGATGGTGATCCACGACGGCACCGTCGACGCCACGACCGACGGGTCGGGCGAGGTCCGCGACTACACGGTGTCGGAGCTCCAGTCCTTCGACGCGGGCTCGTGGTTCGCGCCGGAGTTCGCCGGCCAGCGCATCCCGACGCTCGCCGAGGTGCTCGACCTGGTGGCTGCCCGACCCGGGCTCGACGTGCTCTGTGAGTACAAGGGCGCCTGGACGGCTGCGGACGTCGCCGTCACGATGCGCGTGGTCACGGACGCCGGCCTGGAGGATCGCCTCGTGGTGCAGGGGTTCGACCCCACCACGGTGGCCGCGCTGCGCGACGTCGCGCCGCACGTGCCGCGCTCGCTGCTCGTCGAGCACCCGCGCGCCGACCTCGCCGTCCTCCTGGACGACCTCGGGGCCGCCGCCGTCAGCCCGGGGGCCGCGCTCCTCGCCGACGACACGTCCCTCGTGCCCGCCGCCCATGCGGCAGGCCGGCTGGTGTACGGCTGGACGGCCAACGACGAGGAGACGTGGGAGCTCCTCCTCACGGCGAGGGTCGACGGCATCATCACCGACCGGCCCGCGCCGCTGCGCGAGTGGCTCGCGGCGGCCGAGGTCCCCACCGCCGGCTGACCGCCCGCCGCGCCGACGGCGCCCGGTTGGTCAGCGCCGGGGGGCGTGCAGCCAGCCGGAGAGCCGTCCCGTCACCCACGGCAGCACCCAGAAGGACATGATCGGGGTGAGCACCAGGGTCGACACGAGCACCCGCAGCACCACCGTCAGGTCCGCGAACGGCGGCACGAGCCAGCCCACCAGCGCGGTGAACGCGAGGTTGACCGGGAAGAAGCCGAGCCAGATCGCCACGGACTGCTTCCAGCGCGGCGGGGCGGCGAGCAGCGGCGGCCCCGCAGGCTCGTCCTGCCGCACGGGCGGGTCGAACCAGCCCTCGATGCCGGTGCGCTTCTCCACCCGCCGCTCCTCGACGAGACCCTCCCCCTCGGCGAGCCAGCGGAGCCGCTCGTCGGAGACCTCCCAGGCGTCCAGCCGCGCGGCGTCGGCGAACCGGTAGAGCATGATCCAGTCGGACGCCCCCTCGGAGGCCCGGATCCAGCCCGACCCGAGAAAGCCGTCCCACCGGTTGGCGAGGCGTACGCCGGACTGCACCCACGCGGTGACCTCCGGGACACGGTCGGGGCTGACGGCGCGGTGGACCGCCACGGTCACGGGTGCGGAGCTCATCCGAGCATCCTGAGGCGCGGAGGGCGCCGACGCGTGGCGCGCGGCGGCGGGCGGGACGGCGCGTCCCACGATCCGGATCACGGTCCGGGGAGGGCGGCCGAAAGCGCGGGATGTCCCAGCCTTCACAACTCGTCCGTGCGGCCCGCACGGGATTCGTGTCGTCTGGCCTCCTCGATGGCCCGGAGCACCGGACCGAACGGTTGAAGATGGAAGGAGCTTCCGACCGGTGTGAGCTCCCGACGGGTTCGAGCTCCCGACCTCCCAAGGACTTTTTTCCACGTGACCGAGAACGCCTCTACGCCGCTGCCGCGGCGCCGCGACATCCACCACCCCGACCGCACGCGACGGAACGACGGCCCGGCCCGCCCCCGCCGGCGACGCGGCCCCGTGCGTGCCGGCGTGCCGGTCGCGCTCACCGTGATGGCCCTGACCACCGGCGTGGCCACCGGCCTCACCCACGCCTCCGGCGAGACCCGCTCCGCGACGGCGACCACGCCCCACGCCGCCTCGGCGAAGTCGGTCGTCACCGGCACGTTCGGGACGACCTCGAGCGTCGCCAGCACCGCCGCGATCGTGAGCCCCGCCCTGACCGGCGCGGCGTCCGCGACCTCGGGCGCGGTGGGCTCGGGCACGGCGAGCACGAAGTCGGGCTCCGACACCGACGCCACGACGAGCGGGTCGACGGCCGCGTCCGACGACGAGGCGCTCACCGCCGCACAGTCGGCCCTGGCCCGCGCCGACCAGGTGACGACCGACTCCCTGGCCCTCCCCGACGCCCAGCGCCGGTCCGTGGCGAAGAGCGCGAAGCACCTGCGCGCCGTCGTCGCCGACCGGTCCACCTCGGAGGCGGCGTCCCGTTCCGGCGAGCGGACCTCGCCCGAGGTCCGCGCGAAGACCGCCGAGGACGTCACGGAGGCGACGCAGTCGCTCACCGCGCTGCTCGAGGACACCGACACGAGCGCGGTCAGCATTAAGCCCGCGCCCGCCACCCCCGCCGAGGTCGTGCAGGCCGAGGCGGCACAGGCCCGCAAGGCCGCGCCCGCCCTGAAGGCGCACGCGGACGACACCCAGGGCTACGAGAACGGGCGCATCCCCTCGGCGGACCTCGCCGAGCTGTCCTTCGCCCCGGGCGAGACCCTCCGCGCCGACGCCGCCGAGCAGCTGGAGCGCCTCGACGTCGCGTACCGGGCCCGGTTCGGCGAGCACCTGGAGATCCGGGACTCGTACCGCTCGTACGAGTCGCAGGTGTCGGTCAAGGCGAGCCGCGGCTACTTCGCCGCCGTGCCCGGGTACTCGGACCACGGCTGGGGCATCGCCGTCGACCTCAACGGCGGCGTGCAGACGTACTCCAGCGCCCAGCACCGGTGGCTGGTCGAGAACGCCCCGAAGTTCGGCTGGCACAACCCCGGCTGGGCCCAGGCCGACGGCCGCAAGCCCGAGGCCTGGCACTGGGAGTACAGCCCGCTCTGACGGCACCCTGACGCCGACCCCGCGCCGGTCCGTCGCGTCCGGTCCGTCGCGTCCGGTCAGGCCCAGCCGAGCTCGTGCAGCCGCTCGTCGTCGATGCCGAAGTGGTGCGCGATCTCGTGCACCACGGTGATCGCGACCTCCTCCACCACGTCCTCGCGCGTGTCGCAGACGGCCAGCGTCGGGTTCCGGTACACGGTGATCCGGTCGGGCAGGGAGCCGGCCGCCCAGTACAGGTCGCGCTCGGTGAGCGGTACGCCCTCGTACAGCCCGAGGAGCTCCGGGTCGTCCGCGGGGGCGTCGTCCTCCACCAGCACGACGACGTTGTCCATCATCTCGGCCAGCTCTGCCGGGACCTGGTCGAGGCCGTCCCGGACGGCGTCCTCGAAGTCCTCGCGCGTCATCTCCACCACGGGTCCCATCCTCGCCCACGGCGCGTCCGAGACCCTGCTCGGCGCCTGGGTATGCTTGCCGGGTCCAGCCCCCATCGTCTAGCGGCCTAGGACCCCGCCCTTTCACGGCGGTAGCACGGGTTCGAATCCCGTTGGGGGTACGTCCGCGGGACGTCGGCCACGGTCGGCGGCGCGCGAAACGGGGCGTTCTTGCAGGTCAGCGGCCGATTTTAAGATCCCGCCGACCATGGGGTACGCTTCTTCTCGGCTCGAAACGAGCTTCCAGGTGCGGAGAATACTCCTCACCATGGCCCTGTAGCGCAGTTGGTTAGCGCGCCGCCCTGTCACGGCGGAGGTCGCGGGTTCAAGTCCCGTCAGGGTCGCGCATGATGCGCCCGGTTCGTCGGTCACGGCGCCCGGGCGTTCGTGTCCAGGCTCTGTAGCTCAGTTGGTAGAGCGTTCGACTGAAAATCGAAAGGTCACCGGATCGACGCCGGTCGGAGCCACCACAGAAACCCCCGTGCCAACGGCACGGGGGTTTCGTCGTTTCCGGCCACAACGCCCGAATCTCGCACGATCACCCCCTCGGCACCCGCGTCGAATTGCCTGGACCAGCAGAGACGGGTTGAGTGGGACCGCACGGACGATCACCCACACGCAGGATCGGAGCAGCCGATGTCGGACTGGGACGACGGACGCACGCCGCCCGCCGAGCAGCCGCCCTCCATGGGGCGGCTCGTGGAGCAGCTGTCGGAACAGGCCACGCGCCTCGTGCGCGCCGAGGTCGCGCTCGCCAAGGCCGAGATGGCAGAGAAGGCGAAGCGGTCCGGCATCGGGCTCGGCCTGATCGCCGCCGCCCTCGTCATCGTGCTGTACGCGGTAGGCGTGCTGATCTGGGCCGGCATCACCGGCCTGGCCACCGCCTGGCCGCTGTGGCTCTCGGCCCTCGTCGTCGGCGTCGCGATGCTGATCGTCGCCGGGATCGCCGTCGCGATCGCCGTCGGCCAGCTCAAGAAGGCGGCCCGCCGACCGGAGACGATCGACCGGGTCAAGGAAGACGTGGAGACGGTGAAGAAGGGGGTGCGTCGGTGAGCGAGTCCACGACGCCCGAGAACAAGAACCCGGCGCCCACCTCGCGGGAGCTCGAGGACGAGGTGAAGCGCAGTCGCGCCGAGCTGTCCACGACCCTGGACCAGCTCGCCATCCGGCTCTCGCCCAAGTACCAGGCGAACCAGCTCGCGTCGGCGACCAAGCAGGCGGCGAGCGACGCCGGCGCCTTCGTCACGGGCGGCGGCCTTCCCGACGGCCAGCCCGGTCGGCGGCGCAACGCCCAGGTGATGCTCGGGGCGGCCGCCGCGGGCCTGGCGCTGGTCATGATCGTCGTCGTCCGCGCCCGGCGCCGCTGAGCAGCCCCCCGCAGACCAGCTACTTGTCCGGCGTCGCCTCCTCGGAGGCGGCGCCGAGCAGCGCGCGCACCTCCGACTCCTTGTAGCGACGGTGCCCACCGAGGGTACGGATCGACGAGAGCTTCCCCGCCTTGGCCCAGCGGGTCACGGTCTTGGGATCGACGCGGAAGAGGCTGGCCACCTCTGCAGGCGTCAGTAGAACCTCGGAGTCTCCGTGGAGCGACATCCCCTGCACCTCCTGGTGCGCGACCGGCCCGGGCGGCGCCCGGTGTGCGGACACGGTCTCGCTCATCCATTGTGTGCAGAAAGCGGGATTGAGGCGACTTGGGAGCCGGATGAAATCGTCCGGATCGTACGGACTGCCCCGAGACGCACCGTGCGTCCCGATCTGGCTGTCGCGCGCCCGCGACCGACCGGACCGTGCCCCGATCGGTCTCGTGACCTGAGACACCTTCCGGAGCGCGATCACCCCTCCCACGTCCTCCGATACGCGCGGCGCGTGGCGCGGAGTGGAGGGAATGGCACGCGAGCATGTACCGTTGGGGTCTGAACAGACTACTTACGCACGGGGCCGCCGTCATGGACGGCGCAAGCCCCGCTCCTACGTTGAGGGGGTCTCAGCCATGGGCCGCGGCCGTCAGAAGGCAAAGCAGACTAAGGTCGCTCGCGAGCTGAAGTACTACAGCCCCGAGACGAACTACCACGCGCTTGAGCAGGAGCTCAAGAGTAGCGAGGGCAGTCGAACGGATGTCGTCACGGAGGACCGTTACTCCCCCGGTGACGACGAGTACGACAACCGATACAACGCCTGGGGCGACGAGCGCTGAGTCGTCAGCACCAGGATCCCGTCTCCCACGGGTTCCTGCGCCGCGCGCGAAGGGCCGGACGGCAGCCGCCGTCCGGCCCTTCGGCTGTGCGGGGGAGGCTCGCCTCCCCCGCACCTCAGCGGTAGTCGCCCGTCAGGCGGACCGCGCCGCCCTGCACGCCCTTCGTGCCTGCCACGAGGTCCTCTGCCGGTGCGGCGGGGTCCAGGTCAGCCACCGAGCCCAGCACCCAGGCAGGCACCCCGCGCGCCGCGAGCGTCGCCAGGGCGGCGTCCACGCCGTCGGCTGCGACGACGGCCACCATGCCGACGCCCAGGTTGAGCGTGTTCTCCAGGTCGCTCCGCGGCACCGAGCCGAGGTCGCGGACCGTGCGGAACACCGCGGGGACCTCCCACGACGCGCGGTCCACCGTCGCCACGGTCCCGGCCGGCAGGACGCGCGCGAGGTTCGCCGCGAGGCCGCCGCCCGTCACATGCGTGAACGCGTGCACCTGCGCCGCGGGGTCCTCCGCGAGCGCGAGCACGTCGCGCGCGTAGACGCGGGTGGGCTCCAGCAGCTCCTCGCCCAGCGTGCGGCCGAACTCCTCGACGTGCCGGTCCAGGGTCCAGCCGGCGTGCTTCACGACCGCGCGGACCAACGAGTAGCCGTTCGAGTGCAGGCCGCTCGAGCCCATCGCGACCAGCACGTCGCCCGCGCGGACCCGCTCCGGGCCGAGGACGGCGTCCGCCTCGACGATGCCCGTGGCGGCACCCGCGACGTCGTACTCGTCCGGCTCCAGGAGGCCCGGGTGCTCGGCGGTCTCGCCACCCACGAGCGCCGTGCCGGCCACCTCGCAGGCCTGCGCGATGCCGCGCACGATGTCGGCCACGCGCTCGGGGACGACCTTGCCCGTGGCGATGTAGTCCGTCATGAACAGCGGCTCGGCGCCGACCACCACGATGTCGTCCACGACCATGCCGACGAGGTCGAAGCCGATCGTGTCGTGCTTGTCGAGCGCCTGGGCGATCGCGACCTTGGTGCCGACGCCGTCGGTCGACGTGGCGAGCAGCGGCTGCCGGTACGTGCGGATCGCCGACAGGTCGAAGAGCCCGGCGAACCCGCCCACCCCGCCGAGGACGGCGGGACCGTGCGTGCGGCGCACCGCGTCCTTCATCAGCTCGACGGCCTTGTCGCCCGCCTCGGTGTCGACGCCGGCGGCGGCGTAGGTCAGGGGTTCGTTCGTCACGTGATGCTCACCGTTCGTCGGCTGTACCAGTCGGCTGTCAGGGGTGGTCGAGGGCGTTGGCGCCACCGGCGCCCACGGAGACCCGCGTGAGCCCGTCCTCGGGCGCGCCGAGCGGCAGCTCGGCCTGCTCCAGCAGGTGCTTGCCGAGCTGGTCGGCAGTGGGGAGCTCGATCGGGTACTTGCCCGTGAAGCACGCGGCGCACAGCTGGGACGAGGGCTGCTCGGTGGCCTCGATCATGCCCTCGAGCGAGATGTACCCGAGGGAGTCGGCGCCCAGGGACTGCCCGATCTCGTCCGGTGTCAGCCCGTTCGCGATCAGCTCGGCGCGCGACGCGAAGTCGATGCCGTAGAAGCACGGCCACTTCACCGGCGGGGAGGAGATGCGGACGTGGACCTCCGCCGCACCGGCCTCGCGGAGCATCCGGACCAGGGCCCGCTGCGTGTTCCCGCGCACGATCGAGTCGTCGACGACGACGAGGCGCTTGCCGCGGATGACCTCGCGGAGCGGGTTGAGCTTGAGCCGGATGCCGAGCTGGCGGAGCGTGTCCGACGGCTGGATGAAGGTGCGGCCCACGTAGGCGTTCTTGGTGAGCCCCTGCCCGAAGGGGATGCCGGACTCGGCCGCGTACCCGACGGCGGCCGGCGTGCCGGACTCCGGCGTCGGGATGACGAGGTCGGCCTCGACCGGGTGCTCGCGCGCGAGCCGGCGGCCCATCTCGACGCGCGAGGCGTGCACCGAGCGACCGTTGATCGTGTTGTCCGGGCGGGCGAGGTACACGTACTCGAACACGCAGGCCGCGCGCTCCGTCTCGGCGAAACGCTCGGAGCGCAGGCCGTCGGCGTCGATGGTGATGAGCTCGCCCGGCTCGACGTCGCGCACGTACGACGCGCCGACGATGTCGAGGGCAGGCGTCTCGGACGCGACGACCCAGCCGCGCTGGAGGCGCCCCAGGACCAGCGGGCGCACGCCCTGCGGGTCGCGGGCGGCGTAGAGGGTCCCCTCGTCCATGAACACGAGCGAGAACGCGCCGCGCAGGCGCGGCAGCACCTCGAGCGCCGTCTGCGCGAGGGTGTGGTCGGCGTCGCCGGCGAGCAGCGCCGTGATGAGCGCCGTGTCGGTGGTGTTGCCGCGCGCCAGCTCGCCGCGCCGCTGCGCGCCGTAGCGCTCGGCCACGAGGTTCACGAGCTCGGCGGAGTTGGTGAGGTTGCCGTTGTGGCCGAGGGCCACGGTCCCGCCCGCCGTCGCACCGAGGGTCGGCTGGGCGTTCTCCCAGGTGACCCCACCCGTGGTGGAGTACCGGCAGTGGCCCACGGCGAGGTGGCCGGTGAGGGCGTCGAGGGCGGTCTCGTCGAAGACCTGGGACACGAGCCCCATGTCCTTGTAGACGAGGATCTGCTCGCCGTTGCTGGTCGCGATGCCGGCGGACTCCTGTCCGCGGTGCTGCAACGCGTACAGACCGAAGTAGGCGAGCTTGGCGACCTCCTCACCGGGGGCCCAGACCCCGAAGACGCCGCAAGCGTCCTGGGGGCCCTTCTCGCCGGGCATGAGGTCGTGGTTCAGGCGGCCGTCAGGGCGCAAGGGCATGAGTCGAGTATCCCACAGCCGCCCGGGCGGCCGACCTGGAGGATCGGTCAGCGGCGCCGCAGGCTGCGCCGGTCGGAGACCACCGCGAGCAGCCCCGCGACCCCCAGCCCGAGCGCGATCCCGCCGAGCACCGTCACCGCGACGTAGACGCCCGGCTTCATCAGGGTCTCGGCCGATCCGGAGACGTCGATCAGCCAGGTGGAGAAGATCAGCCCGACGACCGCGCCGACCAGCGCGCCCACCCACAGGAAGACGGGGTACTTGGGGGCGCGGCGCACACGCCCCGGGTCGACGAGCAGCGTCACGTCCTGCGGCTCCTCGGGCGAGTGCGGGGTAGGACCGTCGTCCGCCGCGGGGGCGTCGTCCGCCGGTGCGGGCGTCGTCGGCGCGTCCGTCGCGGGGGCGTCCTCCCGTGCACCGTCGTGCACGGTGCCGTCGTTCGCGGTGCCGTCGTTCGCCGGGCCGTCAGGGGTCGAGCTGCTCACCCCACGAGCCTAAGTCACCGCACGAACCCCGCCGACACGCCGCCGAGGTGCCGCGGAGATGCCGCGGAGATGCCGCCGAGCTGCCGCCGCGCACCCTCGCCGGACGGGCGGCGTGCACCCACGCTTCGCCGTACTGTCAACGAAGGCGCGACCTGCGCCGACGTCGAGAAAGGGGCAGCACCGTGAGCATCTCCGGCATCATCAGCGCGATCATCATCGGCGCGATCATCGGGGCCCTGGGGCGGCTGTTCGTGCGCGGACGGCAGAACATCTCGATCCTCGTGACGATCCTGGTCGGCATCGTGGCTGCCCTGCTGGGCACGTGGATCGCGGACCTCGTCGGGGTCAAGGACACAGGCGGCATCGACTGGCTGGAGCTGGTCTTCCAGATCGTCCTCGCGGCCATCGGCGTCTCCATCGTCGCCGGGATCGGCGCCCGCTCGCGGCAGCCCTGACCGCACGCCACGGCCCGCAGAGCTCGGAATTCCCGGAACGCCCGGACACGCCGCCGGCCGTGCCCGCCGCGACCACGCTGGTGGTCGGACGGGCACGGCCGGCGCTGTGCGTGCGGTCAGACGGTCCCCAGGTCCTTCCAGGGCCCCCACGGCGACGCCCCGGGCTCGTCGTGCCGGGAGTACCACTTCGCCACCCAGCGGTGCCCGTCGTGGACGACGACGTCGCCCTTGCCGTACACCCAGGTGTCCGTCCAGGCCGGGAACGTCCCCGCGGCGGTCACGACGGGTGCGCCGACCTCGGCCCACGGCCCGTACGGCGACGCCCCGGGCCGGTCGCCGCGCGACCACCACAGGGCCTCGAACAGACCGCCCTCGAAGACGACGCGGTCGCCCTTCGTGTAGGTGGCCTTCGCGGACCACGCGGGCGCGGCCGGCGCGAGGTCGAGCCCCACCAGCAGCGGGTCGTGGTCCGACGACCGGAACGGCGTCTCGTCGTACAGGATGGTCGCGTTGTAGTTGTAGCGGCTGTACTCGTTCGCCACGGGCTCGTAGGCGTTGATGTTCCAGATGTCCGTGCCGGTCACCCGGTCGACCAGCCCGGGCGAGGCGAGCGCGTGGTCGAGCGAGCCGACCGCGCCGTCGAACGCGTAGGTGTACTCCCCGGTGGTCGGCCCGAGGTCGGTGTATCCGGCGTCGGTGAGGACCACGACCGGGTCCTCCTGCTCGTACGAGTTGAGGTCCCCCACGAGCAGCACGGCGTCCGTGCCGGCGTCGGCGGCCACGTCGTCGGCGAACGCGACCAGCGCCGTCGCCTGCCGCGCCCGCGACTCGTTCGACGCACCCTGCCCGTCGCCGCTGTCCGCGTCGCCGGGCCACGGCCCGGCCGACCCCTTCGACTTGAAGTGGTTCGTGATGACCACCACGTCGTCGCCCGGGTCGGCGGCGACCCCGCCGGCGGGCTGGAACACCTGCGCGAGCGGCTGGCGCGCGTTGCCGAACGCCTCCGGGTCGTCGAGGATCCGCGAGGAGCCCACGGGCTCCGCGCCCGCCGTGCGGTACACGAACGCGGTGCGGATCACGTCCTCGGACGCGGGGAGGTCCGCCGGGGACGCGACGTACGCCCAGGTGCCCGCCCCGTCGTGCGCGTTCAGCGCGTCGACGAGGTCGGACAGCGCCTGGTCGCGGTCCTTGCCGAAGGTCGCGGAGTTCTCGATCTCCTCCAGCGCGACGACGTCGGCCCCGAGCGCCGAGATCGCGGCGACGATCTTGGTCTGCTGCCGCTGCAGGTCGTCTGCCTGCGCGGCACCACGGGCGGCGCACCCGTCGCGCACCGTGACCGGGTCGCCGGCACGGTCGGTGTAGTAGCGGCACCCGGTGAGCTGGTCGCCCGTGGTGGTGAAGTAGTTGAGCACGTTGAACGTGCCCACCTGGAGCGTGCCGCCCACGTGCTCGGGCGTCGCCTCGCGCGTGTTCTCGAACGTGGCCGGCTGGACGTCGGCGGCCACGTCGGGCGTGAGGCGGTGCTGCGGCTGCAGCCCCCAGGCGTCGAAGCGGAAGTCGAGGACGACCGGCCGCGTGAACGTCACGGCGGCGCCGACGCGGACCGGCTTCCCGCCCGTCAGCCAGGGCAGCGGCTGCGCGGAGTTCGCGGCCGAGCCGTAGTTGGTCGACGCGCCGTCGTCGAGCAGGAGCGCCCGCGCCGCGTTGTCCTCGGCCTGCTCCTTCGCCTCGACCGAGCCGGGACGGCCGACGGACGTCGGCTGGACCAGCGGAGAGCTGCCGGCGGCGAGCCCGATGGTGCCGTAGAAGTTGGTGTCGTAGTTGTCCGTGACGGTGAAGTCGCCCTGGGGTGCGAGCAGCATGCCCTCGAGCGCCTCCCGCCCGGCGTCGGTCGCCGGCCAGGTCGTGGCGAGCGGCTCGACCGTGCCGGGCTCGTCGAGCACCGTCCACGCGTCGGCGGTGACCTCCGTCAGGCCGGAGTGCTCGCTGACCGGACCCGTGACCTCGACGTGGTCACCGACCTCCAGCTCCTGCGCGGCGGCTCGCGAGTAGACGAAGACGGCGTCCGACGCTCCGGGCGTCGCGTCGTCGGCCGGGTCGCCACCGGTGCCCGCGGTCTGCAGGTAGAGCCCGTCGAACCCGCCGATGGGGTACGTGGCGGTGACGACCCCGGTGGTCGTCACGGTCTTCCCGGCCAGCGGGGACGTCGCGCCGGTGCCCTGGATCTCCGCGATCGTCGCGTCCTCACCGGCGCCCGGGTCGGTGCCGGGGTCGGTGCCGCTCGCGACCGGCGTCGGCGTGCCGGTCGCGAAGTCGGCGGCGTTGTCGGCCGAGTTCGCGTGGGCGCGGCGCGCGACGGACGTGGCGTTCGTCGTGGCGGGCGCCGGTGCGGAGCCCGCGAAGGCGTTCGCCGACGCACCCCAGCCCACGAGGTCGACCACGTCGGCGGACGTCGCGCAGGCCGCGCCGGTGCAGGACAGCCGGTCGGTGCTGCGGACGAGCGCGACCTTGGCGCCCGTGCCCGACATGGCGATCGTGCCGGTCGCGTCGGGCGTGGGCAGCGCCGGCAGCGAGGTGTTCGCGCCGAGCCCTTCCGCGACGAGGTAGGACCCGCCGGCGGGGATCTGTCCCTGCAGGACGGTCTGCGCGCCGTTGGCCCAGGTGCCGGTGGCCGACGCGTACTGGACCGTCCAGCCGTCGAGCGACACGGGCTGGTCCGTCGGGTTGTACAGCTCGACGAAGTCCTGGTTGAACGCGGCGCCGCTGTTGCCGCCTCCCCCGTACACCTCGTCGATGACGACGGGGGCGTCGGGCGAGACGGCGGCGGCTGCCGGGACGGCGAGGGCGGCCCCGACGGGCAGGACGAGCGCGGCCGCGGTGGCGGCCGCGAGCGGTCCTCGGTGTCGGGCGGGTGGGGTACGGCTCACGATGGCTCCTTCGCGGCGGACGTGGGTGACGTCACTTCAGCAGACCCGCGTGAACCGCTGTTGAACCCGAGGTCACCGGACGTCGTCGTCCACTGGCCCGGCGCGTGCCTGCCCGGTGCCGCAGACCGTAGCGGACCCCGCCGACACCCGCCCGCTGCCGACGTCGATCGGCAGCGGAGCAGGTGTGCGGCACCTGCAGGTGCCGCACACCTACCGCACTGCCGACGACACCTCAGGGGCGGGGGCGGGCGGCCTGCAGGGGCAGCAGCGCGGACAGGTCGGCGCGCTCGCCCGAGGCGTTCACTCGCCCGGAGCCGACGGCGTCGCTCCAGGTCAACCGGCCCGTGGCCAGCGCGAGCCAGGTCTCCACGTCGGTCTCCACCACGTTCGGCGGCGTCCCGCGGGTGTGCCGCGGGCCGGCCACGGCCTGGACCGCCCCGGCCGGCGGCACCCGCACCTCCACGGAGTTCCCCGGCGCGACGTCGGCCAGCTCCTCCAGCGTGAACCGCACGGCGGTCGTCACCACCGGGCGGGAGCCGTCCCCGCCCAGCCACGCGGCCACGGCCGCCCTCCCGGCAGCAGGATCCGTCCGTCGTCGAGCAGGCACGCCAGCACCCTATGCCTCTCCGCGTCCTCTGCCTCTTCCCGTGGGTCCTCTGCCCCACGACGGCGCCCCAGGTGGCGCCACCGCCCCAACGACGGCGGCACGGCCCACCTGCCGCCCCAGTCGCGCCCGGACTCGGCCGCGGAGAGCACCGGGAGAGCCGGGAGCACCCCAGGGCCGCGGGACGACGACGGCAGAGCGCGAGGCGGAGGGTTCTTCGCGCGGACGTATCCCTCCCGAAGTGGAGGGCGCCCTGGCGCCCGTGAACGCGTCCGCGCGAAGAAGCCTCCGACCCGCGCGACAGCGCCCAATGTCTCTTCCGTCTGCACCTGCCTGCGGGGGGGCGTTCAACTTCGACTCCTGAGGTACCGGCCGCCGCTTGTGATCCCACGGTCGGTGATCGACAGCATGAAGCCGTTCTAGCTCTCGATCGCGAACACCGCGATCGGCGACCATCTGGGACAAGTTCGGCTCCATCGAACCCACCACCAGCTGACACCGCACCGGGGAGCGCAGAGTGTCAGAGCGTCAGGGAAGACTGCGGGCATGGCCCCCGACGACGTAGCCCTGGAACCGGCGGGGTACGCCGACCTGCTGGCCGACCTCAAGGCGCGAGTGCGCGCGACGCAGTTCCGTGCCGCGCGCGCGGCGAACACCGAGCTGCTGCACCTGAACTGGTCGATCGGCCGCGACATCCTCGAACGCCAGGGCGCAGCCGGCTGGGGAGCGAAGGTGATCGACCGTCTCGCCGCCGACCTGCAACGGGAGTTCCCCGGCCAGCGCGGCTTCTCCCCGACCAACCTGAAGTACATGCGCCAGGTCGCCGAGGCATGGCCCACGCTCAGCGACTTTGGTCAGCACCGTGCTGACCAATTGCCCTGGGGGCACGTGATGGTCCTCGTCAGCCGGCTCCACACCCGTGCCGACCGGGACTGGTACGCCGAGCGCGCGGCCGCCGAGGGATGGAAGCGCAGCGTCCTGGAGCACCAGATCAAGATGCAGCTGCACCAGCGCATCGGCGCCGCACCGTCGAACTTCGCGGCCGCGCTGGACCCGACCGACTCCGAGCTCGCCCAGCAGCTGGTGAAGGACCCCTACGTCTTCGAGCACCTCGGTCTGACCGACCAGCTCGCCGAACGCGACGTCGAGCAGGCGCTGATGGACCGGCTGCAGGACACACTGCTGGAACTCGGACGCGGCATGGCATTCGTCGGCCGCCAGGTCCGCCTCGCGGTCACCGACGACGCCACCGGAGAAGCGGACGAATTCTTCGTCGACCTGTTGTTCTTCCACATTCCCCAGGGCAGGTACGTGGTCATCGAGCTGAAGCTCGGCAAGTTCGAGCCCGGGTTCGTCGGCCAGCTCGGCACGTACGTCGCGATCGTCGACGACCAGCTGCGCGACCCCACCAAGCACGCCCCGACCGTGGGGATCCTCATGTGCACGGGCAAGGGCGGCCCGACCGTGCGGTTCTCCCTGGCCTCCACTGCTGTACCCATGGCGATCGCCGACTACCAGGGCCTGCCGCCCGATGCGCGAGACGCGCTACCCACCGCGGCCGAGCTCGAGGCCGTCCTCGAGCACGGCCTCGACGACGTCGACGACGGCGCACCGCAGTCCACCTGATCGCCCACCCCCACGCCCAGCCGCATCACCAGAGGGCGACACCGCCGCCAGCGAGCGCCTCGTGCCCCTGGTGGGTGACCCGCGGGTGCGCGCATCGTGTGGGGCTCTCTACCGTGGCGTGAGCTGAGCGAGGGAGCGGGTCATGGCCGTGTCGGTCGAGGTTCCCCACGAGTCGGTCATGTGCGCCCTCCGCCGAGAGCACCGGAGCGCCACGAGCCCCCGGGGCCACGGGACGACGACGGCAGAGCGCGGGTCGGAGGCTTCTTCGCGCGGACGTGTCTCTCCCGAGGTGGAGGGCGCCCTGGCGCCCGTGAAGGCGGCCGCGGAACGACGGCAGAGCGCCGGTCGGAGGCTTCTTCGCGCGGACATATCTCTCCGAGGTGGAGGGCGCCCTGGCGCCCGTGAAGGCGGCCGCGGAACGACGGCAGAGCGCGGGTCGGAGGCTTCTTCGCGCGGACGTATCCCTCC